>JAAZNR010000110.1 GCA_012798155.1 Thermogutta sp.
CGCGCTTGGCCCTCGGAGGTGAGGGGACGTAAACCGTCGTCCGGCCAACGTTTTGCATCGGCCTCTTCCGCCCAAGCATGCCGGAAAACGTGAACAGTCAGCATGGCCGAGACCCTTGACTTCCATCGGCGGCTCGCGGCGGGTCGCCGCTACCGTATTGTTGCAGTTTGCGTCTCAGCGTAACGCGGTGCATGCCCAAAACTTTGGCGGCCGCCAAATACCGACCTCCGAAACGTTGAAGAACCCTTTGCAAGAGCGGGGGTTCCACCACACGCAAGAAGCGGTCGTACAACTCGCCTTTCGCGGCTTCCTCCTTAAGCATCGCGTCCGTCCAGCGCCCGATCAACTCCTGGAGCGAAGCACTCGGCGAGATGGATTCGGCGGAGCCTGCAAGCAGCGGCGGGGGCAACATTTCCCGCCTCAAGGCACCGCCCCTGGCAAGGATCATGGCATACTCCAACGCACTGCGAAGCTCTCTCACATTGCCCCGCCACGGTCGCGATTGCAGCTCCTCCAGAAACCCCGGATCCCATGAGGGAAGCTCGATCCCCATCCGTTGCGACAACTGCCGGACGAAATGCCGGACCAGCGGCTCGATATCCTCCGGCCGTTCCCGCAGCGGTGGGATGCGAATCTCAAACGTCACCAGTCGGAAATAGAAGTCGTGCCGGAACTTATTCTCGGCGGCCAGACGGGCGATGTCACGATGCGAGGCCGAAATCAAACGGAAATCGGAGCGCACCGGCCGCGTCCCCCCTACGGGAAGAAACTCCCGGTACTCCAAGGCGCGCAACAATTTGACCTGAAGGAGCAGGGGGATATCGGCCGCCTCATCGATGAACAGCGTTCCGCCGTCGGCGCGCTCCAGCAGTCCGGCGCGGCCTTCTTCCGCTCCCGTAAAAGCTCCGCGGACATGCCCGAACAGCTCGCTCTCCGCCAGGGACGGGCTGAGCGACGCGAGATGGGCGACGATAAACGGACCCTCGCGGCGCCGGCTGAAGCGATGAACGGCCCGTGCCACCAACTCCTTTCCCGTGCCGCTTTCTCCTTGCAGAAGCACGGCCGCGTCGGTCGGCGCGACCAGGGCGATTTGCTTGAAAACCTCTTGCATGGGCGACGAGACGCCGATGATCGGGAACTCGTCTTCCGCGTCAGGCGATTCCGTGCCGCTGCGATCCGCGCTGTCCACGCGAGGCTGCAAGGCCCGTTCGATGATGCGACGCACCACCGCCAATTCGAAGGGCTTGACGAGATACTCGAAGGCCCCTTGCCGCATGGCTTGCACGGCGATCTCCAGGTCCCCGTAGGCAGTCATAATGACGATCGGGACTTTGGCATGGAGCGATCGGATTTCGCGCATGATTTCCAGGCCGTCCCGCCCCGGCAAACGCACATCCAGCAAGATCAAGTCAGGCGGCCGGGCGGCGACCGATCTCAAGGCCGCCTCCCCGTCGGCAGCTACCTCGGCGGAGTGGCCGAGACGCTCCGCCAGCCGCCGCAAACCCCAGCAGATGTCCGGCTCATCATCCACGATCAAGAGGTTCGCCATGGCCGCCGACTCCTTCCATCCCCCCCGTCCACGTCAACGGGAATTCCAACGCAAAGACGGTCTGATCGCCCCGCCGTTCCCAGACGAGCCTGCCGCCCAGCCGGTCGGCGATTCGGGCGGCGACCAACAAGCCGAGGCCGCACCCGTCGGCCTTCGTCGTCACCGTCGTGTGGAAGAGCTTGTCCCTCACGCTTTCCGGAGGACCGAGACCGCTATCGACGACTTCCAGTCGCCCCGATGCCGCATCTTCATCGAGACGCAGCTTGACGCACACGGCTTTCTCGCCGGCGGCGTCTCGCGCGGCCTCCAGGGCGTTATTGAGCAGATTGGAAACAAGCTGGCGGATTGCCCCGTCACCGGCCTTCAACCACACTTGCCGCCTCGGCAAATCCAAGTGCAAGGCCACCCCGGCGTGGCGAAACGCCGGCCCGCTCAATTCCGCCGTCTCCTCGACCGTGCGCACCAAGTCCGCGCCGCCGGGGGAGGCCGCCGGAGAAGCCTCGGGTGACAAGAACTGCCGCAAAAGGTTCTCCATCAAACGAATCTGGCGGAGGACGACTGCCAACTCCTCGGGCGTGGAATCGGCTCGGCATTCGGCGATATGCAGCTCCAAAGCCATCCGTGCGGCGGTCGCGTAGTTTCTCAGTTGATGCGCTAATCCGGACGCCAACTGCTGAAGGGATCGCCGCCGCTCCTCATCGCGGAGGGTCAGCTCGTAGGTCCGACGCTCGCGTAACAAACCGTCCACCGCCAGGGCCAGATCCCGCAATTCATCATGTGCTCGCGGGACATCGACGCCCAAGGCCGGATCACGGGCAGCCGCGGCGGTTTGGCCGGCCAGCCTCTGTAGCGGAAGGCTGATGCGACGCGACAGCCAGACGGCTGTTGCCGCCGACAACAGCGTCGCTACCAGGGCAGCAAGAAAGGCGGGCCGAAGAGCCTGGCGGAACTCTTGCCACCACGAGACCTCGGGAATCAGCACCATCAGCCCTACGGCTCGGTCCGCACCCACATTTGCGGGATTATTCAGACGGACAAGGTTGCATCGGTACCGCCCATCGGCCAGGACTATTCCTGAGTTCCAGGGTGACGAATCCGGCGAGCTGAGCAATTCCGACAGTGCCTTCCATTCGGCCTGCGAAAAGGCTCGGGTGGAATCAAGGAGGCGTCCGTCCCGGTTTACGGCCGCGAACTCGGCGTCCGTCAGCCCCCGTATTTGCATCAGTACCGGACGCGACAAGGGGAAAGAGATCGTTTGGAGGGTCTCCGAGATGCGGACCAGGGCCGCCGCGCGCTGCCGTTGGGCACGCCCCGCCCAAGCAAGGGTCATCCAAAGCGACGCAGTGAACGAGGCGAGAAATCCAATCGCGGTAAACGCCGCCAGAAAGCGACGGCGAAGGGGACGACGACGAGCCGCGTCGGAATACGCCGACATCGTACGTACCTTAGGAAAACACTGAGGACCGCCCCGGCGGTGGGGCCGTGTCCGGATTCGATCCGCCGGCCCGGATCCAACTTCCAGTCGGCAAGACAAAAAACCGGTCGCCGGGGCACGCCGGTCCAACCCATGATGTTAATCGAATCGCCAGAATTGTCAATTAGTGCGACACGAGCAATCGCTTCCCACAAGCAATGGCGTCGGCGGGACTCGTGCCTTTGCGCCGTGCCATGGCGTGAATCGGTTGCCGGTCTGATAGACCGGAACGGGGCGGTCTTGAGGAGATCCCCGCACGAGGCTACACTCCGGGTGCTAACTTGGAAAAATGGGCGAGATGCCGGCTATTACCCCGCTTTCGCTGCTGTTCACGCTTGTTCTGCGGGTGAAATGGTTTTATCGGCATTTTATTTGACGGCCTTACGTGGGGGA
>JAAZNR010000830.1 GCA_012798155.1 Thermogutta sp.
CGTCGTGCCCGGCGCGCCGCAGGGCCTCCACCGCCGTCAACGGGAAGTTCTCGTTAGCGAGCAGCTTCATCGTTTCGCCGGCGTCAGATAGACGCGCTCCGACTTGAGCGTTTCGGCCGCGTAGCGCAGGCAGGCCGCCACGTCCTCATGGGTCACGCCCGGATAGCTCTCGAGTATCTGCCGCTCGGTCCAGCCGTTGGCCAGCAACTCGACGATGAACTCCACCGCCAGCCGCGTTCCCCGAATGACCGGCTTGCCCACGAGTATGTTCGGATCGATCTCGATCCGGTCTTCCCAACTCATCTTCCACCTCCGATGGACCCATTCTCTATTCTACTGTACTGCTTCACTGTGATGATACTTTGTCCAGGACCTCGCGGGCCTGGCGGACTTTCTCCGGCATGTCATCGACCAACGGCGAGCATCCCGGATGCTCGGCCAGGGTCCGTAGGGGTGCCGCCGCCGACTTGTCCGGCAGTGCGGGGTCGCTCTACGGGTGCCACTGCCGGCTTCTCTTCACTTCTGCCTTCTGCCTTCTGCCTTCATACTTCCGCCTTAAAACCCCAGCCCCTTCTTCCGCGCCAAAACGCCGTCCACCCAGCGTTTCTCGCCCGTTCCCGGCGGATACAGGGCCGACAGCGCCTGCGCCAGCGTCCAGAACCGCCCGTCGCGGCCGACGCCTTCCTCCACCAGGAACCGCCGCAGGGCCTCGCTCCGCCCGGCGGCGAAGAGGATCATCGCCTGGTGCACGCGGTCGAGCGTGGTCCGGCCGACCTTGGGCATGCCCTTCTCGCCCCGGCCGGTCTCCGTCTCGGCCTCCGCCTGCTCAAGCTGCTCGGCAAACGACATCTTCATCTGCCGGTCCTTCTTCTTCCGCTTGCCCCTGGGAGCGGCGGCCTCGTCCTTCCCGAAGAGGGCCTTCGTCCGCTCGGCCACGGGGAGCAGCCGCGCCGTCTCGCCCTCCACCGCCATCACGCTCGTCAAGCTCTCCAGGTGCGCGCCGAGACCCTGGGCGATCTTGCGAGCCGTGTCGTATTCAAGGCAGAAGGCAGAAGTCGGAAGTCGGAAGGAACGGCCGCCGGTTTCCTCGTCTGCTTCCTCCTCGTCCTCTTCCGCCTCCCGCCTTGTGCCTTCTGACTTTTGCCTTATGCGTTCTGCCTTCCGCCTTCCGCCTTCCGCATTCGTGGAGAGCGTCCACAGCCACATGGCCGTCAGGCGGGCGTCTTCCTCGAAGCCGCTCGCGTCCGCCCCCTCGAAGACCATCCGCAGGGCCTCCTGGGAGACGGCCGCCCAGACGTGCTCCAGGTATTCCCGCAGGGAGACCTGCTCGCCGCTCGCCTTCTCCACCCGCGCGTAGCGGGAGAAGATTTCCAGCGCCGGGCCGAGGCAGGCGAAGATGGCATCGGCGCCGACGATCCCTTCCCGGGCCAGGCGGGGCATCCACTCGTGGACGCGCCGGGGGAGTTCCGCCAGGACCTCGCGCCAGTCGCCGACCTCGGCGGTCCGCAGCGAGCCGTCCGGGTTCTCACGCGGTCGGCAGACCAGGTGAACGGAACTGGCGAGCACGGCCGAGTCCTTCGCCCGCATTCGGGATGCCCGCTCCGTGTCAATGGGCCAAGAGCCGGTCACCGTCCACCCGGCGTTTACGAGGGCATTCAGCAGGGCCTCCCAGCCGGCCGTGCCCTTGTGGGCGAAGATCACCGCGCCGACGCCGTCGGGCTTGAGCGTCCGGCGGGCATCGGCCAACGCCGCCTCCATCGTCGTCTCGAAGTATTCGCGATCCTTGTTCACGCCTCCTTCGGCCGGCGGACCGGGGTCCATGATGCACTCTTCGGCCTTCGGCGTCAGCTCGGTCGCGAACAGGTCGGGGTGTATTTGCCCCACGGCCCGCTTGAGCCAGACGTAACAGAAATCCGAGAGGGCCGCGTACGGCACGGCGTCGTAGTATGGCGGGTCGCTCACGAGGTAGGCCACGGAGTCGTCCGGTAACGGTATGGTCGTCGCCGAACTCCTCGCGACCGAGCCTTCCTTCTGGATTGCAGCACGTTCGCGATCAAGAAAGGCTATCACTAGCCCAAGGGCGTATTCAACACCCCCAACCAGTTTGGGCATGAGAGGATTGGCTTCCGCAAAATCAGCCTTCATTGGCAGGCCGCTTCCGAGGAACGCGGTTCTCATTCCATTCTTGTCACACCACGATACTGCACTAGCAATCGGTGCTGTGTTGGTGACAGCGAGCGCAATGCATAAGCCCACGGCGCTCGCAAAGCCAGGCTCGCCCCCTGCTTTCAGAATTTCCTCGCGGACCTCGCCGACCAGTCGGCAGAACGTGCCCAGTGCCAGCGCCTGGCGTGGCAGGTACGCGTCGGACCATTGCTCGATGCCATAGCGATGGAGGGAGAAAGCGCGGCTCGCTCCAGGCCCCCTACACTCCGGCGTCGGTTCGTTCGGCACGAAGGGCCAGGGGCCGGTGTGCTCACTGGCGATTCTCTCGAGGTCGCGCGCGGCCTGCCGCGCCGCTTCAAGGTCCGCTTCCTCCGGCAACCGGAAATGCCGGCCGCCGTGCTCGTCGAGCGTGATGACGGCCACCATGCGGGCATCCCGCGTCCCGCCCCGCTTCCGGCGGAGTTGC
>JAAZNR010000831.1 GCA_012798155.1 Thermogutta sp.
GCGTTATCCGCCACAATGCTCCCGTCGAACTCTCCCATCACCACGTAGAAGGGCAACAAAGCGGCGTTCTGCCAATATAAAGCGCAGAAGCGGTCGGCTCGGCCGCTGATGGGAATCACGCCGGCCCAAAGGCTGGGGTGCGCCAGGCCGATGTCCCAGGCCGCGTCCCCGCCCAAGAAGTGGCCCGCCAAATACACGCGGTCGCTGTCGATCGAAAACCGCTTCATGGCGTCCCGCAACGATTCCAACACGGCCATGTGCTCGCGGAGCGAGTATTGATAGGTCTGCTGCCGTTCGGCGGTCCACTGGGGAGCGATCACGATGTAGCCGCGGCGGCCGGCCTGGCCCAGACGCAAGCCCTTGTCGTTCGTTTCTCCCGCCCACCAATCGATCTCCTTGAGCGGATCGCCCTCGGCTCCATGCAGCACCACGATCGCCGGATACTTTCGCAGGGGGTGGTATTCCGGGGGGAGCTGGACGTAATACTTGGTCGGCGGCAATTCGCCCGGCAGCGGCAGGTTGATCTCGAAGAAGTCGATCTTGTCGGGGAGGGGAGGCGGCGGGGGCAAGGGCGGCTCCATCCACTGGAGGACGTAGGCCAGGTAGTTCGGCGAGCCGCCTTCCTCGGCCAAGATGCGCTGCAGAACGTCGCTTCGAGCCAGCGCGTCCTGGGCGGCGAAATACTCCAAGATCAGGTTTCGCACCCGCCGCAGCGAAAGCCCGACGAGCAGACGCCGCGCGGCACGGTCCGCCCCCAGATACCAGCCCGTGATCGCCAGGGCCACGCGCTCCTCGGCGGGGACGCTCGCGTCCTCCGCGAATTGCGAAAACGCCGCCAGCCGGGGCAGCGTATCCGGCGACAGCCGCGCCGCGATTTCCTCGACGGCTTCGCCGGCCTCTTTCCGCAAGTCGGTGTCGTCGATCTGCTGCGTCAGCTCGCGGAGCCTGGCCGTCAAAGCTTTGGCCTGCTCTTCCTGCTTTTGATATTCCTCCAGAATCTCGCGGACCTCTTGCAGAATGTCGCCCGCCACGCCCTCGGTGGGGAACTTTTGCAGCAACGCCAGGACGGTTTGATGCTGTCCCGCCGCGCGGCGAAACTTCAGCTCTTCCAAAATCCGCCGGGCCGAAAGCTGCTTCAGGACCTGAAAGGAGCTTTGGAGGTCGGCCTTGGCCTCGGCGGATACGGCGGGGTCGTCCAAGATGGCCTGCAACTGCGCCAAGGCGTCTTCGTAGCGTTCCATTTGGATGTAGAATCGGGCGGCCTTCTTCTGCGTCTCCACGTCGGGCTTATCCGTGCGTCCCAGAAGGAGTTTCTCCAGTACGTCGCGGGGAAGGCTGGTGGTCGCCATCCGCATGTCCCAAATGTGCGTAATCCCCTGGATGCGGACCCAGCGCGGGGTAAGCTCCGTGATTCCTTGGATCACGTCCACTCGGCCGGATGCCGTCGCCAACGTGAAGATTCTCCGCCCGAATTCGTCAAACGGCGTGACCCGCAACGGGGAGCCCACGCTGCTGACGGTCAATCCCGCCGCCGCCACCCGTTGGGGGATGTGGTAGCGTTCCAGCACTTCCACGCCGGAGCCGGGGCGGATTTCCCGAATCAAGCGTTTGGGCACGAAGGTCCGCCGCAATTCGTCGTCCACGAACACGATGAGGGGGATCGGTCCGCCGCCCTCGGGGTCGGCGGCCTTGGGAAGGTCGGCCAAGCCCGTCACGATGCCCAGTTTTCCCGTCAGCACGCGGCCGTCGCGGAGCACGACTTCCTCCGCGTGCAACAGGGCGGCCGTCGCCCAAAGGCAGCATAAGGCCGTAGCCGTTCCCGCAACTCGCGGCAAGGAAAGGGATCGCCGAGGGATGAGAGCGTCTGAAGCCATCGAACATACCCCGCTATTTCGAAGCCATAGGCAAAGCATAGCTCGGGAAGAAAAGCCCCGCGTTTGCGAATACCGCTCGCGTCGTCCGGTGACTTCATTATGAAACATTGCCGGGGCCGAACCAACCGGCGAGA
>JAAZNR010000111.1 GCA_012798155.1 Thermogutta sp.
GACGAAGACCCACAGCCACGGCTTGGTGCCTTTCGCCATGGCGGGGACGGGCCTGACGCCGAGCGGGACGAAAACCTATGACGAGGTCGCCGCCGCGGCCGGACCGGTCTTCGATCCCGGCTGGCGATTGATGGGCTACTTTCTGGGCAGGCCACCCTTGGAGGACACCGCGGCGAGTTGACGCGCGAATCCGCGATCACGAAGGCGCCGCCGGCGTTAACCGGCGGTGGATGCACCGTGAAAACGGACGGCTGGGGGCTTCGCTGCGCTGCGACCCCAGCCACCCGGCGGGAATTGGAAATTACTGGGCTTGGGGGAGTGAAAAGATGGAAACGCGGAGAACGCCGAGAACACAGAGACGGAGAGAAGGCCGGGCGGCGGCCTATCAATACTCCAAGGCGGAATGCGGAAGGCAGAAGGGAGAAGTTCCGCCTTCTGCATTCTGACTTCTGCCTTTCTTATTTCTCTGCGCCCTCTGCGTTTCCAAGACAGCCTCTCCGCGTCCGCGTTGCAAGGCCAGAGGGGGCGGCCGCGGCATAAGACCGCCCGGCCGCGGCCTGAACGCGCGGCAAAACGTATTTCGAGCAAGGCACCCGTTCCGCGGGGATGAAACGAACACGGAATCCCAAGGAAACACGGCAATCAAGGGCTTCACGATGGGAATCTTGGTACAAAAGTTCGGCGGTACGAGCGTGGCCGACGCGGAAAAGATCATGGCCGCGGCCAGGCGGGCGATTCTCGCCCAGAGGCAAGGTCGGCAAGTGGTGATGGTGGTCAGCGCCATGGGCCACACCACGGATCATCTGGTGGACTTGGCCCGGCAGATCACCAGCGATCCGCCCGCCCGCGAAATGGACATGCTCCTCTCCACCGGCGAGCAGGTCAGCGTGGCCCTGATGGCGATGGCGATTCACGCCATGGGGCACAAGGCGATCAGCTTTACGGGCGGCCAGTTGGGAATCCACACGGACGCCACCCACACCAAGGCCCGCATCCGCTCGATCTCCACGGACCGCATTCGGCAGGCGCTGGACGACGGCTGCATCGTGATCGCGGCGGGCTTCCAAGGCGTGAGCGATACGGCCGACATCACCACTTTGGGACGCGGCGGCAGCGACACCACGGCGGTGGCCTTGGCGGCCGCGCTCCACGCCGAACAGTGCGAAATCTACACCGACGTGGACGGCGTGTACACGACCGACCCGCGCTTGGTCCCCGAGGCCCGCCGCATGAGTCGCATCAGCTACGACGAGATGCTGGAGTTGGCGACGGCGGGGGCGGGCGTGATGCACAACCGCTCGATCGAATTCGCCAAGCGGTTCTCCGTCCCCGTCCACGTCCGCAGCAGCTTCAGCGACAGCGAGGGCACGGTGATCTCGTGGTTGCCGGAGAGCCGCGCCGTGCCGGTGTGCGGAGCGGCCTTGATTCAGAAGGAAGCCCGGCTCACCGTCCGCGGCGTCCCCGACCGTCCCGGCGCCGCCGCCGCCGTCTTCACCCGCCTGGCCGCGCGGAATATCCCCATGGATATGATCGTGCAAAACGTGGCCACGCAGGGCCGCGCCGATATCTCGTTCACCGTCTTTCAGGAAGACCTCCCCGCCGCCCTCCGCATCGTCGAGGAGGTCGGCAAGCAGCTCGGCGTCGAGGGCCTGAGCTACGACGAGAACGTCGCGAAGACCTCGGTGGTGGGATTGGGAATGGCTCGCCGGCCGGGCGTCGCCGAGCGGCTCTTCGCCTCCCTCGCGGAAAAGGACATCAACATCCTCATGATCACCACCAGCGAGATCAAGATTTCCGTGCTGGTGGATCGCGGGCACGGCGTGGAATCGCTCCGGACCGCCCATGCGGCCTTCGGTCTGGACCAAGCCCCGCCTCCCGTGGAAGAGGAGTCGGCCCCGGCCGTCAACGGCAAGAACGATCGCGAACGCATCATCGGGCGACTGCACGGCATGGAGGACCTGGTGATCGAGTCGATCGCCCTGGACGAGACGCAAGGCCGCGTCACCATCGCCGACATCCCCGATCGGCCGGGTTTGGCCGCGCGGTTGTTCCGGCAGGTGTCCCAGGCCGGGGTCAACGTGGACATGATCGTGCAGAGCGTGGGCCGCGACGGCAAGGCGGCCATGAGCTTCACCATGCCTGAGGCCTGCTACGAAGCCGCCTTGGAGACCGCCCAGCGATTCAGCCGCGAGATCGGGGCCGGCGCACCGACGGGCGAACCGCGGGTCGCCAAGCTCTCCGTTTCCGGGACCGGTTTGAAGAGCCACGTCAGCGTGGCCTCGCGGACCTTCCGCGCCCTGGCCGAGGCCGACGTCAACGCCGAAATGATCAGCACCAGCGAAGTTCGGCTCAACGTGGTGGTGCGGGGGAACGAGGGCCGCCGTGCCGCGGATGCCCTGCACAAGGAATTCGCGGGGGAACTCATTTGACCGCCGGGGCCTCATCGGGCACGCCGTGTCCGCCGGGTTCGTCGTTCGGTCGCTCCCAGCAAGCTTGGGTGCCTTGCGTGCGGGGCGATTGGAAGACATACTATTTTGTTGGTGCCGGGCAGGGCGGGCGGCAGGATCACGCTTGTGAGCGAACGGCCGCAAGTCGCGGTCGGGCCGACGGCTCGGTCGCCGTGCCGGAGTGGCGGAATGGCAGACGCGCTGGACTCAAAATCCAGTCCCCTTCGGGGGGTGTGGGTTCAACTCCCACCTCCGGTATTTTCCCCGCCCTTGAGACCTCCTCCTCATCCCCTGTCAGGCAATTTCTTGACCTCTATCGGTCACTTCTCCATCTCTGTCGGTCATTTCTCGATTCGCCGAAGCCGTAACACTCTTTCGGTAGGGGCATAATTTTCCTCAGGGTAGCCGCCCCGCGCACGGGTGCCACTGCCGGCTTGTCCGGCAGTGCGGGATCGGGGCAGTTGCCCCCATGAGCCGGCGGTGGGATCGCCGCGAAAACGGCTGACTGGGGGCTGCGCTCCGCTGCGACCCCAGCCACCCTGCCGGCGGCGTAA
>JAAZNR010000832.1 GCA_012798155.1 Thermogutta sp.
CCTCCGACTCGAACGGGCCGCCCAGGCCCCCTAACGCCGCCCGCGAACCTACCGGCGGTTGCGGCGGGTTGGGCTGGGGGTTGAAGACCGGCTGCGATTGCGTGGGCAACTGCGGCGACCCGTAGGGGGCTTGTGCGACTTGTTCGGCCGCGCCCTGCACCGGCGTCTGCCACGGGGTAGAGGCTACCGCCCCCGGCGCAGGCCGCGAGGATTGCGACCCGTCGGCTTGCATTCCGACCGGCGGAACCGCTCCTTGCGGCATGGTCCAGGGCGAAGAGGCCGGCGGACCGACCGGGGACCCCGGCCAAGCCGTAGCCGTGGGACTCGGCCGACCATTCGACAGCGTACCAGGCGCCGCGGGTCCCGGCGCCGCGGGGCTTATCGGCGGGGACGCGGCGGGAGGGACCGGGTTCCAATTCGACGCCGGCCCGCTGGGGGCACTCTGGGCAAATTGCGGCAACGGCTGATAGGGCATTGGGATGCTCAGGTTCATGCCGGGGAGGGCGGGCTGACCGGCGGGAAGCGTTCCCTGGGGCGGCTGGGCGGGCGAGGCGACCGCGCCGTGCGGTACCGCCGAGAACGGCCCGCCGGGCAGGCCTCCGCCCGACGACGACGCCATCAGCGTCTGCTGCCGTTGCCGCCACGACCAGGCCACGCGACCCAAGCGTTCGACGTACCGTTCGGCCGTGTTGGCGCCCACCGATTTATCCACAAGCTCGCCTTGCGGGGTCAAGACGACGTCCGAGGGCACGGCATCCACGCCGAAGCGGTGGGCCAGGCCCGGCTCGCGGTCCCGGTCGATTTTCACCAACACGTAATTCCCTTGCAGGGCCGCCAGGACCTCGGGACGGTTCAGCACGTCCGCCTCCATTTGACGGCACGGTCGGCACCAGCTTGCCCCAAAGTGGAGCAGCACCAGGCGGTTGGTTTCCGCGGCGGTCCGAAGACCGGCATTGAAATCCGTCAGCCATGCGGCATCCTGGGCCTGTGCCGGCGGTACGCCGGAACAGACCGCCCAAAAGAGCACGGCCGCCGGGAGGAGTTTTCGATAGGTGTTGGGGCCAGACATTGCCGCATCCTCGCAGTAACGACAGATCGGACGCGCAAGCCAGCGCGCCTTGATGGGATTTCCGCCGTTACCTTATCGGAAAGGAAGGGCAACCAAGTTTCGGGAAAATTAAACGGATTGCGACGTTTTTTCCGGAAATGGCGAAAGACGCGAGAATATCGTTTGTGCCACCGGCCGGGCCGCCAGGTGGCGCCGTGTCGCGCGATCCCATCTGCCGGCCGGGTGGCACGGCCGGCCGGGTGGCTGGGGTCGAAGCGGAGCGGAGCCCCCAGTCGCCCCGCGCCTATGCGCCGTTCCCACCGCCGGCTTACGCCGGCGGCTCGCGTTGCCGATCGAACTTCGGAAGCGTGGAGGGACGCGCTGCGTGGCGTCCGCCCTTCCAGACACGTCCCGCGGATGTCCTTCGCCGGCCCCTCCGCAAGGCCCGACATCGACGCCCTGCC
>JAAZNR010000008.1 GCA_012798155.1 Thermogutta sp.
CCTCCTTGCGTGCGTTTTGCTCGCCGGTTCCACGGCTCATGCCCACACGCTGTACATCTTCGCGACCCAAAAGGGGAGCCAGGTAGAAGGCAAGGTCTATTTCCGCGGCGGCAGCGGGGCGTCCGGGGCGAAAGTGGAGGTGTACGACGCGAACGGCAGTAAAACTCAGACGGTGACCTGCGACGAGGACGGCCGTTTTCGTTTCCGGCCCGCCGCCTTGGGCAAGATGCGATTGGTGGCCCTCCTAGAGGACGGCCACGCCGCGGAATACGAGCTGGAGACGACCGCCGCGGAGCACGAGCCGGCGACGACCGCGGCCGAAACGGGAGTTGCGGTTGCCGAAACGGGTGACGCCGGCGGCGAGACGCCTTTCCCAAGCCCGCCGGGCGATCGCTCTCCCCCCGGCGGTCCCCTGCATCACGACCCGCAAGGCGGAGCGGCCGTTGCGGCCAAGGGCGGCCGGGCCGCGGCGGGCGGACCGAGCAGCGAGCCGGCGCAACTCCTGGCGGCGATCGGGCAGCTTCAGGATGAGATCGTGCGGCTCCGCGAGGATATCCAGACCTCTCGCAACACGGCGGGGTGGCGCGACGTACTGGGAGGCATCGGCTATATCTTGGGCTTGACCGGCGTCGCCTTCTACTGCCTGGCGCGTCGCAACTCGGGCCGGCCCGAGGCGGCGAACCGGCCGTCCGCCGATCGTGCAACGGGAACCGCTCCATGAACCGCGTAGCGCGTTTGCCCGACGTACCGATCGTCGCGCGGTCCTGGATCGACCGTTTCGATCCCCGGCTCCGCATCGCGGCCTTGCCGACGGCGGCGATCGTGATCGTCTTGAGTACGAAGCCCGCCGTTTGGTGGTTGATGTTGGCGGCGGCCTTGCTCGCCGCGGCGTCGCTGGGGCTTTCCCCGCGGACGCTCCTGGCCCGGCTCATCCCCGTCAACGTGGTGGTGATCGCCTCGGCCGTGCTGGTCCCCTGGACCGCCGGTCTAGGCTCGGGTAGCGGGCCGGTGGGGTTCGATCTCACGGCCTGGGATGTCGTCGTGGAGATCGCCGTCAAATCGAACGCCGTCGTGCTGTGGATGTGCGGTCTGGTGGGCACGATGGAGATTCCCACCTTGGGCCACGCCCTGATCCACCTCCGCGTGCCGCGGAAGCTGGTCCATTTGCTGCTGTTTACGGTCCGCTACCTGCACGTTATGCACGATGAGTACCGGCGGCTGCATACCGCCATGCTGATCCGCGGGTTTCGGCCGCGGTGCGACCGCCGCACGTTTCGCGCCTACGGGAATATGGTCGGCATGCTCCTCGTGCGCAGCATGGCGCGCTGCGAGCGGATCATGGCGGCCATGCGTTGCCGGGGCTTTCGCGGGCAGTTCCACGTGTGGCGCCATTTTCACTTTTCGGCCTGGGACGGCGTTTTCCTGCTGGGCGCCGCGGCATTGTTCGCGGCCTGCGGCGTTTTGGAATGGATGTCGTAAGGATCGGGACATGAGCCATTTCGCGGTCCCAAGACCGACTTCCCAGGATCGCGGCCGGGCGGCGCCCGAGCCGGCGCAAGCCGCCGCCCCGGTGATCCGGCTCCGCGACGTGGTTTTCGGCTATTCCCCCGATCGCGACGTGCTCCGCGGGGTCTCCCTGGAAATCCAGGCGGGCGAGGCGGTCGGCTTGGTCGGCGCCAACGGCAGCGGCAAGACGACGCTGCTGCACCTCCTCAGCGGTTTGCTGGCACCCCGTTCCGGCTCCGTGGAAGTGTTGGGAAAGGCCAGGCGGCCGAAGGACTTCGACGAAATCCTGGGCCGCGTCGGCCTGCTGTTTCAAGATTCCGACGATCAGCTCTTCTGCCCCACGGTGGCCGAGGACGTGGCCTTCGGGCCGCTCAATCAAGGGCGATCCCGCCGGGAGGTCGCGGAGCTGGTGACTCGCACGCTGGAGGAGCTTGGCCTGCGGGGCTATGAAAACCGCGTCACCTACCGCCTTTCCGGCGGGGAAAAGCGGCTGGTCGCCTTGGCCACCGTGCTGGCGATGGAGCCGGCCGCCTTGCTCCTGGACGAGCCGACCTCCGGGCTGGATGAGGCAGCCGCGGAACGGGTGGTGTCCGTTCTGACCCGACTGCCGCAGGCCAAGCTGATCGTCTCCCACGATCGCCCGCTCTTGCGGCGAATATGCCGGCGATTGGTGGCATTGGAGGACGGGCGACTCCGCGAAGTGCGGGAGTTCTGACCCAGGGGTCGGCGATCGCGCGGCCTGCGATGTGGGCGTCCAGTGGGCGCGGCCGCCGGGCAGGAGTTCTTACCCGAGGGTCGGCGATCGCGCGGCCGCCGGGCAGGAGTTCTGACGCGAGGGGCGGCGATTGTGCGGCCGCCGGCGTGCGATCCGGGGAAGGCCCCGGACGAAGCGGACCGACCCGATTCGACGGTCGTCGTCGGGGTCTGCGTCAGGCGGCGCGGCTCAATTCCCGCAGCGCCGCCACGGCGTATGCGATTTCCTCCCGCGTGGTAAAAGGTCCCGTGCTGATCCGCACCGTGCCCCCAAGCTCCAGGGTGCCGATCGCGGCATGCATCCGCGGCGCGCAGTGGATGCCGGAGCGAACCTGGATTCCGAAGCGAATATCCAGGAGGGCGGCCAGCTCGTGCGGCTCGAAGCCCTCCAGGCGGAAGCTGACCACGCCGACGCGCTCCGCCGGGTCCTCGGGTCCGTACAACGTCAGGCCGGGGATGCCG
>JAAZNR010000833.1 GCA_012798155.1 Thermogutta sp.
GCGGGGACCCGAATACCGCCTTCGTAAACCGTCGCTTTCCCGCCCCGCAGCGGCGCATTGCTGGTGGGGACGACGCCGTCCACCTGGTTGTACATATTCCCGCCGTTGTCCGAGAAGAAAATGATCGCTGTATTCGGCGATAAGCCCAACCGATCCACGGCGTCTAGGATCTTGCCGACGTTCTCATCCAGGCTCTGGACCATGGCGGCGTAGGTGGGACACCGTTGCGGGCTGCCGGGGTCGATCAGTCGCCGATATTTTTCGATCAGCTCCTGCTTGGCGTCGAAGGGCGCATGGACGCTGAATTGCCAGTAATTGAGAAAGAAGGGTTGATCCTTGTGGGATTCCAGCCAGGCGACGGCTTCGTCGCTCATCCGATCCTCGATGTGCTCGCCGGGGACTCTCTCGCGGAACGCCGGAAACTTCCAAGGAGCCAGGTAGCTTCCCGCAGGGCCTGGGCCGAACCAATGAGGGATGTCGCTGTCAAACCCATGCTCCAAAGGAGAGTATGGTTCGCGGCCTAAATGCCATTTGCCGAAGTGTGCCGTGGCGTAACCCGCCGCTTTCAGACGCTCCGCCAGGGTGACATAGCTGGTATCGAGCCGCGTTGCGCCCTGGACGACGGCGGCCTTTTCGGTGGGCGCGGCCGCCGGTCGAGCAACAGGTTTCAGCAGCACTTGCGGCAAATGGCAACTCGGCTCTGTGATCCCCACGCGCGCCGGATGCATTCCCGTGACAATACTCGCCCGCGTGGGCGAACACAGGGGGCTGGCGGCATACGCACGGGTGAACAGGATTCCGCGGCGGGCCAGTCGCTCGAGGTTCGGCGTTTGGTAGAGCTTCGTCGTTCCAAACAGAGTGGTATCGCTCCAGCCGAGATCGTCGGCCAGAATGAGAATCAGGTTGACTTTGCCGGAAGGCTCGGCCGCAAGGCAATGCGGGGGCACGAAAACCGCAACGCAGGAAAAGACGGCGGGCAAAATCCAAGACAAACGACCGGGCGCTACCATGATCGGCCTCCCGTAAACCACGTCCCGGAAATCACACTTCCATCTTGCGCGGCCGATCACGCAAACGCCGGCGCTTCGGCCCGATTTCGTTGGAAGGCGACCGTTCTACGATCGGTTTCGCCCTCGCCCCGAGCCTCCGCGGCGGCGATGATTTTCCATGTTTTTCTGGATAACGTGTGCAACCGTCTCGGCCCAAGTGGGCACGGCCTTGTGCACGGCCTTGCCCTCGCCCTCGCTTGCCGCGTCGCGGTCTTCCGACAATTCATCATCATCGGACGCGGAAGGGGCTGAAGTCTCGCGGGGACGCCGCCGCCCACGGTCGCGCGTCCTCTCGCCCGATTCGCTCGGTTCATCCGCCGGGATCGTATCCGCCTCGCCTGCCGCCGCTATCGGTTCGACATCCTCGTCGTCATCACTTTCGGCCGCGGCCTCCGCGACAATCGACGGCAGCTCGGCCTCGAACGGCTCCGCAGCGATGGTAATCGGCGTCTTCCGCCGCCGGCGGCGCCGCTTACGTTTCGCACGGTCTTCCTGCGACACGCTTTCCGTGGTAATGGTGTCGGCGGCGACGGCGGAGGACTCGTCCACGAACTCCCCTACCGCCGCCTCCAAAGGGGCCAGTTGCGATTCCATGTCTTGCGGGATCACGGATGGAGCAACCACGGTACCTTCCAGTTCCAACCCCTCCGCCGGAATCGGTTCCGCGGTAATCACCTTCTCGTCCACCGCGGAGACGTCCGCGTCGGGGAGCGTGATGGCCACCATTTCGGCCTCGGGGAGGACGGGCGGTTCCACGGTTCGGTAAACCGGATCGAGCACCGCGGTATCCACGTTCGGCCGCCTCGCCGGCGGTCCGGCCGGCGAACGCCGAGGCTTGGTTTCCACGGTGACAGGGGCATCTTTGCGGGGGGGACCCGCATCGTGGGCCGCCGGCGGGGTTGCAGGCTGCGGCGGTGCCAGCCCTAATTCGGCAGTGACGGCCTCCCAGCCGCCGGTCTTGCGTTCCCGCTTCCAATCGACGCGAAGGGGAATACCGATACTCCGCGCCGGATCGCCGGTCGTTGCGGCGGGCGAAGGCATCGTTATCGGCTCGGAAACCGCCTTGTCCCCCAGGGCCGGCTCCGCGGACGGCTCGGGCCGCGGACTTGCGCCGGGCGCATCCTCCGCCGACGGCGCGGAAGACGTGGAAGAATTGGGTTCTTCCGCCGGGGGAGTGATTCCCAGAAGGGAAGCCAACTCCTGCCAACGGTCGGGTCGCGGTTGATCGTTCGCCATGACGTCATCCTCTTAATGTTTGGCTCGCGGCGCCGTCTTTCGCGGTGAAATAGGACGACGCCGGGTGTGCGCTCATCAAGCTCGGCATTACCGCCGACAGACCGGCGCTCCGCGCGAGCCGCGGATCGCACCGCCCCGCCGGGCACCGCCCCTTCGACCAATATACGGCGGAACGCGATCCAAGCGAAGTGCCCTGGACGGGAGGGCGCCACGGAAGGCCGCCGGGCAAAGCGGGACTATTGGTAAATCCAATCGAGCCAGGCGGCGGCGAAGGGGACGAAAATGAAGAGCGGCCCCCAGGCGGCCAAGGCGGGACTGATCGTCTCATTGGCTCCCAAGTACTCCCACGCCAGGACCACGGTGGTAAAGACGATCACGATTGCCAACCCCAGCCCCAGCGCGAGAAAGACATTGCGTTGTTCCCGCCGCAAGAGCAGCGGTAGCCCGAGAAACAGCAGCGTCAGGTCGCGGATGGGCTGGACCAAACGGCTGTGGATGCGGACCCGGACATCGGCGCCCAGGTCCAAGCTGGGGTTGTGCAAGCCACGGATCAGCGTTGCCGTCGAGGAGTACTCCAACCAAACCCTGTCCCCGGCGAGTTGATCGTAATCCATATCGGTGACCACGAAACACTGATCGCTCCGCAGCCAAGGGGCGTCCTTGGGCGTAATGATGACCGTCTTGCCTTTCAGTTCCAGCGACGGTTGCGAGGCCAGATCGGTCGGCCGAATCATCTTGTCCAATAAGAAACCGCCGGGGCGATCCGGTTGCGGAGGGCGATAATAGGCGTTCTCGGCCTGCAATTGCCCGCCGTAGGCATCCAGTTCCGGCGGTAACAGCAGGCTCGGTTCGGAAATGCGACGATCCTTCCGGAAGCCGGCCTTCCCGCGAAAGAGGATCTCCGTTTGATTATCGTACCGAGGCTGGATCGGCTTGCCGTTTTGGCCGAAGGGGTCTTTGCTGGTCCTCGCCAGGGCATCGCGGAGTTGCGGCAGGACGATCTCTCGCAGCGGCACTCCCAAAAGGATCGCGATCATGGCGCCGATCAAGATCGGGCCGACCACGCGGAGCCGGGAAATGCCTGCCGCCAAGAGGGCCGTCATCTCGTTGTGCCGTTGAAGCCAGGCCACGGTAAACAATGCCGAGCTGAGGGTCAACAGACCCAAGACCCGCTCCAGGAATGCCAGGGACTGCGGCCCGTAGAAAGAGATCGCCAATCGGAACAATCCCCCGGCCTGCGATGCCCCGCGAGAAAACTCGTCCATATTCGTAAAGAAATCGAAGACGACGAAAACGCAGGTGAGGCTGAGATAGGCCAGGAAAAAGGACTGGAAAAAATGAAAGAGGATGTATCGATCGATGATCTTCATGAAGGTCGATCTCGCAAGCCGGCCCGCGGATCGGGCCGGTGCCGCGTCTGGATTCCTCGATTTCCCAAGCTCGCGGCGGGGCCGCCGCTGTTGCCGGATGGGTATAAGGAACGTTCGGGAACACGCATGAGCGGATCGGCCGGTTCCATCATCCGTGAAAACGTTCGCGATGGAAGACGTTCGCGGGCGGGCAATGGGATCGCCGCGCCCAAATCGGCCTCCCCATCCGAGCGGCGCCATGCCGTGCAAGCCTTGGATCGACCAAGACGGCGGGCCGACCGGACGAAGCCCCTCATGCGGTCGCCGATCGCAAGGCCGTTGCCAAGACGCCTCCATCGTAAACTGTTTGGCGATTTTCCCGCAATGGAGCTTCAGCCGCGCCGCGAGAAAAGCCGCATGGAAAAGCCGCATGGAATCGGCCGGGATCAGGATGGCACGCGAAACCGGGCCGCAGCGTCACGGCAAAAGAGAGTCCGGCAAGGAGAGTGCCGCCGAAAAGCCGGAATGTCTTTGCCTTTATTCACATTTCTTCAAAACATTCTTGCCGCAACGTCACGGCAAAGGCGGGTCCCGCCGAGACTTCCTCGATCGACCTCGCCCGGTGTTACCCGCCGAGCCGCCGCCGTCCAGCGAGACGAGATGCAGTCCGCCGGCCATGTGCGCCAGCGTCGTTTGGGACAGGTAGTGATGCACCTGATTGTGGACGGAGTGCAGCAGTTCCCCCAACATGCAATCACC
>JAAZNR010000112.1 GCA_012798155.1 Thermogutta sp.
GCGTTTCCATCTTTTCATTGTCTCTGCGTTTCCATCTTTCATTCCCGAAAGCCGGATACTTCCAGCTCCGGCCGGGTGGCAGTTCCGGCCGGGTGGCAGTTGCGGCTGGGTGGCAGTTCCGGCCGGGTGGCTGGGGTCGTAGCGGAGCGAAGCCCCCAGTCACCGTTCCTCGCGCCGCTTCCAACACCGGCTGATGGCGGCGGCGAGTTCTTCCGCTGCACTCATGCCCCTGCCCGGTCCGTCTTTGAAACGCAAAGGCCCGGACGGCACGGATTTTGAAACGCGGAGGACGCAGAGGACGCGGAGAAACAAGAAGGAGAAAGAAGAATCGGTAGCTGCAACTCTGCGTTCTCTCCCTCTCTGCGTTCTCGGCGCTCTCTGCGTTTCGATCTTTTCATCCCCCAAAGGCGTTCACGCGCCGTTGTGGGCCGAGAAACGTACCCGGCCCGTTCACGCCCGAAGGGGACGGTCCCCGTGAACAGTTCCAAATCTCCCCGGCGAGAAGCCGGCGGACGAGTCGGCGGGACGGGTTTCCAGGGGGCATCGGTCGCCGCCCGTTTCTTCAGGCGGTGACGGAGTCGAACGGCCAACCGAGCAGGTCGGCCGCCTTGCGAAAGACCCCGGCGTTACGGCCCACGCTCAACGCCCCGTGGTGCGTCGGGGCCAGGGCAAACCAGGCGTCCATCATGCCTGCGGGCGGGAGCGGGAACCGCACGTGCGACATGGTGTTGCCGATGCGGAGAATGGGGGCATCGATCGTTTCCCCCTCATTGGCGATCATGCGGAGCCGACCGTGATCGTCCTGGGTTACGTTCATCATGGTGACCGGACCCTTGCGTACGGTGGCCTCCACGCTGACGCCGGCGCCCCATTTGCCGTGGTACAGCCCCATGCCGCGGAGAATCGGTCGCCCGTCGGCGATGCCGATGTGGAAGGGGCCGTCATGGCCCAGGATGATGGTCCCGCGATCGTAGTCGCCGGCCACGATTTCGCTGTAGCTGCCGCCCACGCCCAGGATGTCGCTGATCTTCATCGCCAGGGCGGTCTTCATGTCCCCCTCGCCGCTGCACGGGACGCCTTGGGCGGTCAAGAGGGAGTAGCCGAGGATCGCCGCCTCTTGGAGGTGCTCGTATTCGTTGCCCGGCGCCCCGCGGTAGTAGTACGTCAGCGCGTCCAGCTCGAATTCGGCGACCAATTTCTCCTCGGCGACCGCGAGGCGGCAAGCGGCGTCCAATTGCTCGGGACGGGGTTTCTTGGCCAGAGGATCGGACGGTGAATCCTCGCTGATTTCGAACATCCCCTCGATTTCCGCCAGTTTGCGGCGTTTTTCGGCCTCGGTCACGGTCTCGGCCAGGCGGGCCAGGTCGCACATTTCCAGCACTTCCACGTGCATTCCCGTCTGCGCCGTGATCATGGTGAAGTCGCTGTACATGTCCAACATGCCGGGATAGGTGTGGCCCAAAAAGCCCATTCTGCCGTCCCGCAGCGTGCGTACGACGCCTGCCGAACGAATCCAATCGGCGATTTCGCCCCAGGCCGTGACGGCCTCCGGCCGGGCGGCCGTGTTTTCGTCCGCCATGGAAATCGCCGGCGTCGCTTCAAGTCCCAGAAGCCCGCTCACCACGCGGAAGGGAACGCCGCAGCGGCGGAAGGCGTTGGCGATCTCCGGCACGCAGCAGCTTACGCATTGGGCCAACCATTCGCCGGTGCCGGTCTTGTCGTAATTCATCGCGGCGGCGGGTTGCAAGTTGAGCACGACCACCGGCCGACCGCAGTCCTGCGCAATGCTGATGTGGGACGCGCTCATGCCGTAGGTCGCGGCATGACAAAAGACGATGTCCACGTCCTGCCGCCGGAATTCGTCGGCCACGCGTCGCGCCTTGGCCTCGTGGTCCACCATTCCCGCGTAGTACACGTCGGCCCAAGCCTTCATCCGCGACTCGATGAATCGGCCGTAGCCGAGCAACCGTTCCAAGAGACC
>JAAZNR010000834.1 GCA_012798155.1 Thermogutta sp.
GCCACCACCGGCTTACGCCGGTGGCTCATGTTTCGTGTGCCTTGCGCAGGGACACGCCCTGGCTCATGCCGGCGGCTCGCGCTTGCGGCGTGTTTCGCCTTAGCGTCGCCAATTTTTTCGCTCGTCCCGACGACCGCGCGGCGACCTCGGTCTTCGAGGGGCGCTTGACCGCGGCGGCCCCATGAACCAAACTCGACAGAGCGTGCCGCGGCGCAGGCCGGAGTTCAGCGTTGGGGAAACGTTCGGTTCATGCCGCTCGCCCGGCGGCGTTTTCCGGGTTCTTTCGCCTGCGGTGGGGGGTTTTTCCTGCGGGGGGCAGGCTTTGCCCGGCGATTGGCACATTTTCGCCAAGGAGGTTGCATCATGCCTTGGTCGCTCTTGCTATGCGGGTTGGCGGCCGTCGCGGCCGACGGCCCTCCCAACGCCGTTGGCGGTCCAAACGCCGACGACCGTCCGAGCGTGGTGTACGTGGTGACCGACGATCAGCGATGGGACGCCATGAGCTGCGCGGGTCACCCCTTCCTCAAAACGCCCAACATGGACCGCCTGGCGGCCGAGGGCGCGCGGTTCGCCAACGCCTTCGTCACGACGTCGCTGTGCTCGCCCAGTCGCGCCTCCTCGCTCTCCGGCCTGTATGCCCACAGCCACGGGGTAATCAACAATTTCACCGACTTTCCGCAGGAGATTCCCAGCCTTCAGGGCCGGCTCCGCGCGGCGGGCTACGAGACGGCCTACATCGGCAAGTGGCACATGGGCGAGGACGATGACTCGCCGCGGCCCGGCTTCGATTATTGGGCAAGCCACCGTGGGCAGGGCGACTATTACGACAACGAGTTCAACATCAACGGCGCGCGGCGGAAACTGGAGGGCTACTACACGCATCGGGTGACCGATCTGGCCGTGGAATGGCTGCGGCGGCCGCACGAGCGCCCCTTCCTCTTGATCCTGGGGCACAAGGCGCCCCACACGCCGTTTACGCCGGAGGAGGCCTATCGCCGGCTCTTTGACGACGTGGACATCCGCTATCCCGCCTCGGCCTTTCAATTGGACGGCAAGCCCGATTGGGTCAAGCAACGGCTGGTGACTTGGCACGGCATCTACGGCCCGCTCTTCGGGTTCCGCGAGAAGTTTCCCGACACGCGGCCGGAAGCCGTGGCCGACTTCGCCCGCTTCGTCCGCAGCTATCTCGCCACGATCGTCTCGGTGGACGACAGCCTGGGCCGGGTGCTGAAGACCCTGGAGGAGACCGGCCGGCTCGATCGCACGCTGGTGATTTTCACCTCGGACAACGGCATGTTATTGGGCGAATACGGCATGACGGACAAGCGGACGATGCACGAGCCGAGCATCCGCGTGCCGCTGCTGGTCCGCTATCCGCCGCTGGTCCGTCCCGGCACGGTAGTGAACGAGATGGTGCTCAACATCGACCTCGCGCCCAGCGTGCTGGATATCTGCGGCGCGGGACCGCTGCCCAAGGCGCACGGCCGATCCTGGAAGCCGCTGTTGCAGGGGGCCGCGGCCGATTGGCGGAAATCGTGGTACTACGAGTACAACTACGAAAAGCAATTCCCCTACACGCCGAACGTCCGCGGCGTGCGTACGGAGCGCTACAAGTACATCCATTATCCGCACGGCGACGGCACCCCGGATCGCCACCGCGCGGAGCTGTACGACCTGCAAAACGATCCCGGCGAGCGTTACAATCGGATCGACGATCCGGCCTACGCCGCGGTGCTGCAAGAGTTGAAGGCCGAATTGCGGCGGTTGCAGGAAGAGACCGAGGCACTGCCGGATCGCATGCCGCTGGATGAAGGCGTGAAGACCGAGCTGCCCGAGGCCTCCATCCGCTGAGCGGCGTGGTCGCGAACCGGGACATTCCTTCCCCAACGAGAGGACCGCCGGTCCGCCTGGGAACTTGCCTTTTGGACGTAAAGGGAACCATCACCATGAATCGGAAGCTTCCAACGGGGCGTCGTGCGTTTCTGCGTGTGGCCGCGATGAGCGCCGCGGCCTCGGCCGTCCCGACGTGGATTCCGCGCTCCGTGCTGGGCGAAGGCCCCCGCCCCGGCGCGAACGACCGCATCACCGTGGGCGTGATCGGGACCGGCGGGCGATCCAACCTGCTGATCGATCAA
>JAAZNR010000835.1 GCA_012798155.1 Thermogutta sp.
ACCGGCCGCATACGGCCCGACCCCGGGCTGTGCTCCCCCGTTCGGTGGTGCTCCCCCGTTGGGGAAGAGTGCATACGGCGAGGATCCGCCCGGCGAAAGGCCGCCCTGAGGACTCGGCGAGGCGGCGGCCGGATTGATCAGCGGTCGGGCGGTGCCGTAGAACATGGCGGGCGGTTGGGCGGTCTGGGAGGCATTCGGCACTGCGGCTTTTATTCCAGGCGTGCTCGGCGGATTGCCTGGCACGGAACTTCCGCCGGGGTATCCCTGACTCCGTCCCGTCCCCGCCCGGACCCAGCCGCCTTGACCCGCAGCGGGGGCAGGCGCGGCGGAAATGGAGGGGCCGATCGCCGTTGAGCCGGCATCGGGCGAGGGTGCCGGGGCGATGCCGGCCGGGATGCTCGGCGGTACGGCCGGTACGGACGGAGGCAAGTCCTCCGCGGACGGCGCCAACAGAATCAGGCCGTTCTCCGTTGCCCAAGCGGTCCCGAAGACCGGCGTCACGCAAAGAAACAGGCAAAGAGGCGTCACGCGAAGAAACAGGCAAAGAACGGGTACGGCGCTCGCTCGGCCGAATGCCAGCGGCGGCCGCCGTCGCATCGCTCGTCCGGCCGGTCGCGGGGCTGCGCCCGGTTGGAGACCGCCGCCGGGCTTGGGTCGGATCGCCGGGAGAGGGAGATATTTCATGGGCTTCACCGCCTTCCAGAATCACGGCCGGGCGAGGGAGACTCGCGCGGGCACGAACCGGGCACGTCCATTTCCCGCCGCCTGAGGACGCCGGTTCCGTGGCGGTACGTTCGTTTCCGTGAAGAGGGCGGGCGGGATGGCTCCTGGATTCGTCATCGTCGCCCAGCGTCGGCCGCATTTGCCGAACTCGCCGCCGACGCTATCCTCGGCACGTCGGCATCGGTCTTCGGAACCGGCCAAGTCGGCCCGGCCTGCCCGGCCGGAACGGATGGATCGCAGCCGGGCGTCAAAATCCGCTCCGCCGTAACCGTTTGCGCGAATCTCGGCCACGAGGGATCGCGGCCCTCCAGCGCGCCGGGTGGCTGGGGTCGCAGCGGAGCGCAGCCCCCAGCAGACCCGCTTCGCGCTGCTCCCACCACCAGCTTACGCCGGCGGCTCGAGTTAATAGTACGGCCGGGTGGCTGGGGTCGCAGCGGAGCGCAGCCCCCAGCAGACCCGCTTCGCGCTGTTCCCACCACCAGCTTACGCCGGCGGCTCGAGTTAATAGTACGGCCGGGTGGCTGGGGTCGTAGCGAAGCGAAGCCCCCAGACGCCCGTTCTCGCGGCGGTTCGGCTTTCATAATCCCGCCCCGGCGGCCGGGGTGAGTACGGCCGCCCAATGCCACTCGCCGGGGGGTTCCAGGGGGACCTTCTTTCCCCCTGCCAGGCTATCCGCCTTGGCCAACCCCCCTTTTTGGATGTCGATCCATTCCAGCCGCAGATTGCCGGGGCCGGCGGTCAGGTCGAGAAGGATGCGGCCGCCGTTGGGGAAGTACACGATGCAGCCCTTGGCCGGGTTCGCCGCCGCGAAGGCCTCGTTCTCCTCCCGTTCGCTCAGGAGGTCTTGGCGGGGTTGCAGGTCCCAGAAGGGGACGCGGCTTTCGGCCATTCTGGCCGCGTGAATCGCCGCCTTGGCCTTCTCCGACAAGCCCAGCCCGGAATCCGGCCGGTGGAACCGCGCCGACGCCGCCCCCGCCAAAATCAACCGCCAAAACCGCTCAACACCGTCCCGGTCGGTGCCGTATCGGCCGGTATCCGCGCCGTAAATCTTGACGCTGTTCAGCGGTCGCGGCCGCGGGGCGACGTATTTCCACACCCAAAGGAAGTTCTCCCAGTGCACGTCGCCCTTGTTGTGGTTGTTTTGCGAGATGTCCGCGAAGCCGTACAGCTCGGGATGATCCAGCGTCCGCCGATGTTGCGGGGCCTTCAAGTCCCAGGCATCCCACATCTCGGTCAAGTAAACCGTCTTGCCTTTCGCCTTGGCCCGGTCGCGGATGAACTCGGCCCAGAACCGTCCCCAGGCCTCCTCGCCCGAGGTCTCGTTATCCATGCAGTACAACACGTGATCGTATTGCAGCGAGTATGAGAGCAGCTTTTCCACGAAACGCTTCTGGTACGGAAAGACCGTGCGGTTGTTGCGCTGGGCGGGCGTGGTGAAAAAGAACGGCTGCTTGTTGGCGCCGGGGTGGTCCGGGTAATGCTCCGCGAAACCCGACTCCGCATAGTCGTAGTTCACGTTATTCTTCGGGTTATAAGGGTGCGGTTCCCAATTGTCGCGGGAATAGTCGAAGCGATCCCAGACCTCGATTTGCACGATGATACCCCGCTCGGCCGTCCATTGGAGGAGGTTCTGGAACCGCCGCCAGTATTCGTCATTCCATTGCTCGAGGTCGTACTTCCCGCCTTCCAGCCGCAAGAAGGGATAGACCTCGAAGCCCTTGTCGGGCCGATCGCTCATGGTGTTGCGAATGTAGTTGGCGCCGCCGGCGGCCATCTCGTCGAGGTGCTCGCGAAGATCGGGAATCTGAAACAGGTTGTCGTCCTTGCTGCCGCCCAGGAGCATCACGGGCCGGCCCCGGTACTGCCAATAGCGAGGATTCTCCTTCCAGGGTTGAATGGCGTCGTCGGAGGCGAGGCCGGGCAACCACGCCACACCCGCCCAGAGCACCCCGGCCAAGACCGCCGTCCAACCCCGCCCGGCCGAAACACCGCCGCGCCGCGGGGACGCAAGGCCGGCCCTCGGCTCCCTCGCACAACCCGCTAATCCGAACCGGAGACACGACTGCGACGCCCAACCACGCGATCTCATGGAAGCACCTCCCTCATCGAACGACCTTCCGCCGCCCCCACTGAGCGACCTTCCGCCGCGGAACTGCGAAAGCGAACCGCGGGCGGATCGGCCCGGCGCGGTCGCAGCCGCCACCTCCACCCGGCGATTCGGCCGGACCCCAATATACCAAGCGGCCGGTGGCTCGTCGATGTTTTGCTCCCTGCGGTCGCCGGGGTGGCGGGGGAAACGCCCGGGTGCCCGGGGTCGCAGCGCTGTAGGGGTGACGCCGGGTGGCTGGGGTCGTAGCGAAGCGAAGCCCCCAGCAGACCCGCTTCGCGCTGTTCCCACCACCAGCTTACGCTGGTGGCTCGTGTATACGCCGGCGGCTCGGGAAACGGCCGGGTGGCTGGGGTCGTAGCGGAGCGGAGCCCCCAGCAGACCCGCTTCGCGCTGTTCCCACCACCAGCTTACGCCGGCGGCTCGGCTTTCATAATCCCGCCCGGGCGGCCCGTCTGGTAAAATCGAAAGCAGAGCCGTTCCCCCGTCAGGCCGCCGCGAACTCACCGGGAAACCGAGTCGCTCCA
>JAAZNR010000836.1 GCA_012798155.1 Thermogutta sp.
ATGTCTTAACCGTATTCCCAACTGTTTGCGTTCCAGTCTCTCGAACCCGCAGCGGCTTGGCGGGCCGACGCCAGGGTTGCGAGCAAGCCGGTTCGACGGTGGTACGAGAGGACCCTATCCCCTCAAGACAGGGGGATTTCGCCGAGGTTCGCCGTTCCGGTCGGCATCGTGCCGCGCTTATGCACTCCGCTAGGGTATCCGCCGTCGTTAGGTTCTGCAATTGGGGGAGAACCGACCGGCGCGCTTGCGATGTGACCGTTTGAACGACCGCGCAATGCGATCATGTGAACGACCGCGCAATGTGGGCGGTGAACTCTCCTGTGCAATGTCACCGTTGAACCAAGGACCATCGTGGTAACCTCGGCGGGGGGGACGCTACCGATTGTGGCCTGGCCGCTGCAACGCAAACGGCCCTCCCGAACTATGCCGCGTGTCAGGTGCAGTGATGCCGGTGGGCAGGGTTTGGTGTATGCCGGCCACTTCAATGGAAGCGTGGGGCGGGCAACCGTCCTCGACCTAGGGCAAAACTGCAACTGAGACTCACTCGCATACGGTCCCCAATTGTTGACGCGGATAACCTATATTTGCCAGGCGTCTCTCAAAAACGCACGCAACGCTCCCGATTTCGACACGGAAAAGAACTGCCGGTTTCAACACGGAAAAGAAAAGACCTCTCGCCGGGGAGTTGGGGCCGCATCGGTCTCACGGGGCCTTTCCGTGAGCAATACTTCTGACATATCGAGGGCGATTAGCGAAAAGGGGCGGCCTACAACGAGGGGCGTCGAAAAATGAATCTGGACGATCTGCTGGAAATGCTGGATCGCGAGGAAAAGCAAAGCCAATGGTTGCTTTGCCGTCTCCATGAATTTGTCCCGGACATCCCTGTTTCTCTAGTCGGCGTTTTGAATGAGAAGTCCCGCTGGGTGTCCCTGTATTCGGCACCCGACGCGGGACGCGACCTTCCGGAACTGGTCCGAGGGCATTTGAAGGCGGCACGGGTTTCGGAGGGCGGCCTTGTCCATCCCCTTTCACCGACGGAGTCTACCCTATTTTCCGTCCCAATCGAGTGTCGCTGTGTACGGCCGAGCCGTTGCATTCCAGCGCCCCTTCGTGGAACCGCGGTGATCGTCCTTGCGTTGGACGCCGCGAGGGTTGCAGCGCTCGCCGCCCGATTGCGGCCCGCGCTTCAGGCCGCCGGCTGTTCCGCCCTGCTGGCCGGACTGCTGGAGCAGGACGCCGTTTGGGTCGAGCAACTGTAAAACGAGCGGGCGTCTCTTCAGCAATCTCAGATGGAGGCCGTGGCCCAGGCGCTGGAGGAGCATGAAAAGGTGCTCTTGGCGGAAGAAAGCCACCGCGCCCTCCGCGAGCTGATGGAAGCGCGGGACGCGGCCCAACGAGCGAAAGACCTCTTCTTCGCCAATCTCTCGCACGAACTGCGGACGCCGCTTCACGGCATCCTCAGCTACGCGGCATTCGGGATCAAAAAGGCGGAAACAGCGGAACGTCCCACGCTTCTGAAGTACTTCACGCAAATCGAG
>JAAZNR010000113.1 GCA_012798155.1 Thermogutta sp.
GAACCATGCCTGCGACGGAATATCGTTTGGCCTTCGAACGTCCCATTTACGACCTTGAGGCCCGCGTCGAAAAGCTGGAAAAGCTCTCCCAGGAAGACCCTCAAGTCCGCGAGGAGCTCCAGCAAAAGCGGATCGAATTGGCGGAGCTGAAGAAACGCATTTACGAGAACCTCAAGCCCTGGGAGGTCGTGGAGGTCGCCCGGCACCCGGAACGTCCCAAGACCGCGGACTATCTGCAAATGGTGTTCGAGGAATTCGTGGAATTGCACGGCGACAAATGCTACGGCGACGATCGGGCGGTGCGAACGGGCTGGGTCAAACTGGACGACTTCAAGGCCATGTTCGTGGGGCACGACAAGGGCAAAAACACGAAGGAGCGGCTGGCCTGCAATTACGGCTGCGCCCATCCGGAGGGCTACCGCAAGGCGATGGCCAAGATGCGTTTGGCCGCCAAGTTTTCGAAGCCGATCATCTGTTTCATCGACACCCCGGGCGCCTACCCCGGCATTGCCGCCGAGGAGCGCGGCCAGGCTCAGGTCATCGCCGAGTCGATGTTCCTCATGTCCCAACTGCCGACGCCCATCATTTGCGTCGTGATCGGGGAGGGCGGCTCCGGAGGGGCGCTCGGCATCGGCGTCGGTGACCGCATCGCGATGCTGGAGCACGCCTATTACTCGGTCATCAGCCCCGAGGGCTGCGCCGGGATTCTTTGGAAGGATCGCCAATACAAAGAGAACGCCGCGGAGGCCTTGAAAATGACCTCCAAGGACCTCATCCGGCTGGGCATCATCGACGCCGTCATCCCCGAGCCTCTCGGCGGAGCACACCGCGACCCCTTCCAAACCGCGTCGCGGCTGAAGACCTACCTTCGCAATACGCTCAAGGAACTCAGCACCATTCCCATGCCGGAGCTGGTGCAAAACCGCTACGAGAAATTTCGCCGCATGGGGATCTTTCTGGAGGGCGGAGAGGAGATTCGCAACGGCACGCCCGTCGCGTCTCAGCCCCCTGCCGACCCTTGACGGTTCTCAGCTCAGCGCCGCTCACGCCGGGCCTGACTGCGACTGCGATTTGCTTTTCTCGCCCGGACACGCCTTCCTCCTATCGCCTGCCTCGTCGCGGATCGAGCGGGACCCAACGGCCTGCGCCGGGACCAACGGCCGGCACAAAACGAAGGCCGCCTGCGCGGCCGCACGGGCCACGCGCAAGGACTTCCCAAGCGACCGCAGCGGCGAGGGAGGCTTGACACCAAAGTACAGCGAAACAAGCCGCCTGACCGGCCTCGCGAACGTCCGATAATGTTTCTTATGTTCGGTCAGAGGTCGGGGTTTTCCAGCGTTTCGGCAACAACGTGCGTCGCCGATCCCGGAAGCACGTCCAACGCCGGCGTTTCGGGAAACCGTCGCCAAATCGCCGGCTCTTGCGCCGACGCTTATCTCGTACCATCCGCCGCCGCGGGATCGCGGGACGGATCCGGGCGCGGCGCAGGGAGATCGATCGTGGTCGGC
>JAAZNR010000837.1 GCA_012798155.1 Thermogutta sp.
ATGGAGCGAGCCGGAATTCGCGCCGCAGGGGTACCGGGCGTTCCTGGATCTGGCCGCGGAACACGCCGCGTACAACCTCATCACCACGACGTTGCGGATTCCAAAGAAGGAACTGACCGACGACGACGTACACGCCCAAATCAAAGAGGCGGCCGCCTACGCTCGCCGGCGCGGCATGGCGCTCGTCATGGACCTCGACGTGCGCCTAGCCCGCGCGGCTTTCCAGCAGGCTCACCCCGACGAACTGCAGGAGATGCTGCGACTGCGCGTCGCGGATCTGAACGAAGCCGCCGAAACTACCATCACCGTCACCCCGGAGACGCCCAGCGACCATTACACTTTCCGCGCCACGCCCTACGTTCCGCTGGCCGGCCGATTGGTCCGCGTGTACGCCTACGTCCGCGGTCCGGAAGGCATCGAGCCGGAGACGGTGCAAGACATCACCTCGACCTGCCGCGTGGACCAGGCTTCGGCCCGGCAAGTGACCGTGACGGTCGGCGGCGGCGCGGAGGCGAAGGGCCGCCAGGCGTGCGCGATCGTCGCCTTCCGGCACTTCGCGCCCGATGTGTTTGCCCCGCATCTGCCGTCGTTCCAACGCGACTTGCTTCGCCGCTACGCCGACTGTGAATTGGCCGGCGCCTGCAAGGACGAGTGGGGCTTTCCGCCGTGCTATGACGGTTGCCCCGCGAAAAACGACTACTGGTACTCCGAGAGCATGGCGGCAGCGTATGCTCAGCGGACGGGCCGCGACCTCGTGCATGATTGCCTGCTGATGTATCTCGGGCAGCGCGGCCGGGAGGGCGAGCGGCAGGCGGCGATCAACCAGTTCATGGAGTTGTGTTGGCAGCGGAACGGCGCGATCGAAGACGACTTCTACCGAGCGGTCAAGGAAGTCTTCGGTCCCCAGGCCGTGGTCGCGACGCACCCCACGTGGTGGCCCAACCCGGACACCCGCGAGTTCAAGAAGAACGGGCTGGACTGGTGGATCGCCACCCGCGACTGGGCGCAGACGGACGAGGTCACGCCCTTCTGTGTCCGCACGGCGTTGGCCAAAAAATGGGGCAGCCCGGTGTGGTACAACATGTATTACTCGACGCGCCTGGAGGATTACCGCCGCGAGATCTGGGCCGCGGCCCTCAGCGGCGGTCGCGTCAACTTTCACCCCTTCTATCCCTCGCCGCCCGAGGCAGGCTCGCCTTACGAGGCCGTGATGCGGGGCGGGCTGCCGCGGGGCGACTGCCGCATCCGCTTGCTGAACTTCATTTCCAAGGCGCCGCTGGATTGCCCCGTGGCGATCGTCTTCGGCCACGCTTGTGCCATGAACTGGGCGGGACCGGCGTACGACGACGTGGGGTTGCAAGTGGCCGACGGGCTGCGCCAAGCCGGCTATCCCGCCGATCTCATCCCGGCCGACGAAATCGCGGCCCGGTCGCTCGTGCTGGACGCGGATGGTTTTGTGCGCTACGGTCCGCAGCCTTACGCGGTGGTGGTTTTGTACCATCCTCAGTTCGAGAAGCCCGCCACGGCCGCGTTCTTCCGCCAAGCCGCCGGGGGCAAGACGACCCTCTTGCGAGTCGGCCGCTGGACGGCGGGTTTCGACGGCCGGCCGTTCGACGGCGACGCGGCGCTGCCGCCGGAAATGGCCGTCTTGCCGGACGTCAACGCTTGTGTCGCCGCGGCCGTCGAGCAACTCCGCGCGCGTGGGATCGCGCCGCAAAGCCCGTCGAACCAAGCCGTCGGCTGGGACCGGCGGCATCTCGCCCCGGCGGCAGCCGGTCGATGCCGCTTGCTGGACGGCACCGTCATCCTAGCGGCAGGCGAGCAGGACGCGGCGGGCGATCCCATCCGCACCAGCTTCGAGGTCAACGGCCGGAAGGTGCAAGTCGATTGTGTCGGGCTGGTCGCCGTGCGGTTCGAGGAGGACGGGCATCTCGAAGCCTTGGCCGCCGGCGGCCTACGACGGTTCGAAACC
>JAAZNR010000114.1 GCA_012798155.1 Thermogutta sp.
ACCGATTGGTCAGCGAGGGGTTCCTGTCTTACGAGGATCTGTCGGTCATCGAACCGGAAGACCTCATGGAGATGGGCGGCCTGACGGAAGAACAGGTCAACCATATCATCGCGCAAGCCGAGGAAAAAGCTGAGGAGGCCTCCCAGATCGCCGCCGAAGAACGGCGAAAGCAACGCCAGCGCGAACGCGAGGCCGCAGCCGCGGCAGCCGAAGAGGAGACGGGTTCACCTCCGCCGGGCGATTCGGCCGATCCTTCCAATGTAGAGGGGCAGGACGGGACGCCTTTAGAGGGGCAGGACGGGACGCCTCTTCCGGAGGGCGCCGCCGAGACTCACGACGAGGCCGCCGATTCCCCTTCGGACGCGAGTGTTTCCGAAGAGGGAAATCCGGCATCGGCGACCGCCGTCCGGGAGGAGGATTGACCGCCGCCGAAAAGCGAGCCTCGGGCGCTCGGGGATTTCACGGCTGGGGGGCACGCCTTGCACACGCCGTGGATGCTCGCTTTCCAAAGAACGGATTCCAAAAAACGGAGATCGCCCGCGCGGTCGTCTCGGCTTGCGTCCGACTTGCGGCGAAAGCTTGAAGGAGCGTGCGATGGTTTGAGAGTTGAAGTCATCAAGGGTTCCGCGAGCGGGGATCGTAGGAATCCGGAGGGAATTTTGTGGCGACACGTATTTACGCTTTGGCAAAGGAACTGAAGCTCGAGACGAAGTCCGTACTCGAAATCTGCAAAGAGCTTCAGATGGGCGACAAGACGTCCGGCTTGGCGAGTCTGTCGGACGAGGAAGTCGCCCGCATTCACGACTACGTCAAACAACCCAAGGGGCGAACGGCACGCGTTCGCCCCGGCGGTTCGGGCGTGGGGGAATCGGGCGCGGCTCGCCCCTTCCGCCGCGAAGACTATGTCCCCCCCGCCGGCGTGACCTCCGCCAAGGTTCCCGTCCTCGATCGCAAACCCGATCGTTTGCCCACGTTGCCCCAGCGAGAGACCTTGCCGGAGCCTGCCGCGGAAGAAGCCGCGAAAGCCGCGGAATCGCCCCTGCCCGCCGATGCCGCAGCCGTCGCACCCGAACCGGCCGTACTCTCGGAAGAAATTCCGGTCCAAGCGGAGGCCTCCCCCTCTGCCGAGACCCACGCGATTTCCGCCGTCGCTGCTACTGCCGCGCCGGATGCCGGGGTGCTGGAAGCGGCATCGGCCGAAGCCGCGGAAGCGGGGTCGGCGGTTTCCCCCGTCGAAGCGGATCTCGTTTCAGCGGAACCCGAGTCCCCGGCAACCCCGGCAACGCTACCTCCGACTCCCGTCGAGGTTGGCGAAGAAAAGCCGGTGCCCGCGGCTGCCGAGCAGATCGCGGCTCCGGCGGAAGTCGTGCCTCCGCAAGAGCAAGCGGGGGTTACCAAAGGAGAAGCCGTGGTGACGCTCCCGGCGGGGTCGGCGTATGCGCCGGATACGAGGCCGCCGGCGGCTCGCTCGATCCCGGTACTCCGCTCGCGGCGGGCGTCGGCGGCCCAGCCCGGCAAGGACAAGGAAAAACTACGACCTCGGCCGGATCGACCGGCCCCGCGCTTGGCGCGGATGGCCCCCATGCCCGCCCCCCAACCGATCGCTCCCCCCAAGTCCGCGGAGCCGCCGCCGCAAAAGCCCGACATGCGGCTGCCGATCGAGGCCCTACGTGCTTCCAAGCTGGGCGCCAAACCTCTGGCTGAGCACCTGATGCGGCAGCAAGAGGAGAAACGGAAAGTCGGCAAGGGCAAGGGAACGAAGGAAAGGACGAGCGCAGAGACTGACGTCGTTACGCCCGGGCTGCCACGCGAACGAGGTCGGCGCGGTAAAGTGGGCGATGAAATGGAGGGGCTGAAGGCCACCCCTCCCGCCAAGCTGAAGAAGAAGCGAACGACGGTCGACGTCAAGCCCGACGAGGTCGAGGAAGAACCCGTCGTCACGGTCCGTCCCAGTCGGTTGCGGCGGACGCGAGGCGTCTCCACCGCCGCGCCCCGGAAGAGCAGCGTGGTCCTGGAACTCCCTTGCACGGTTCGTTCGTTTGCAGAGGCCTTCGGGCTGCCTTCGCAAAAGGTGCTGGCGAAGCTGTTCGAGCTGGGCACGATGGCCAACATCAACGCCGCCTTGGATCAGGCGACCGCGGAACTGCTGGCCGCCGAGCTGGGATTGGAGGTGGTCTTTCGAACCGAAACGGATCCCGAGAGCGAGGTGGACGCCATTTGGAATCGCCCTGACAACGAGGCATCCCTCAAGCCCCGCCCCCCGGTTATTACATTCTTGGGCCATGTGGACCACGGCAAGACCTCGCTCCTGGACAAAATCCTCGGGCTGCACGTGGCATCCGGCGAGAAGGGGGGAATCACCCAGCACATCCGCGCTTACCGCGTCGAGAAGGAAGGCAAATCGATCGCGTTCGTGGATACGCCGGGACACGAGGCCTTTACGGCCATGCGGGCTCGCGGCGCCAATTGCACCGATTTCGTGGTCCTCGTGGTCGCCGCGGACGACGGCGTGATGCCTCAAACCGAGGAGGCCGTCAGCCACGCCAAGGCCGCCGGCGTGCCCGTGGTCGTAGCCGTCAACAAGGTCGATCTGCCGGGGGCGAGACCGGAGCGGGTGATGCAACAATTGACCGGCCTGGGGCTGGTACCCAGCGAATGGGGCGGCGACGTGGAGGTCGTCCGCACCAGTGCCCATACCGGCGAAGGCATCCCGCAATTGCTCGACACCTTGCTGATGCTGGCGGAATTGCACGAGCTGAAGGCGGACTACGACCGTCCCGCCTGCGGCACTTGCCTGGAGGGGGAATTGGAGGCCGGGCGCGGCCCGGTCGCCAAAGTGCTGGTCCAGAAAGGGACCTTGCGCCCGGGAGACATCGTCGTCTGCGGCACGGCGCACGGCCGGGTCAAGGCCCTCTACGACACCCTGGATGCGCGGAAACGATGGAAGGAGGCCGGCCCCTCCACGCCGGTCGATCTGATCGGTTTGGACGGCGTTCCGGAAGCCGGCAGCCGATTCGTCGTGGTTTCGGACATCGCCCAGGCCCGCCGCATCGCCGAGCATCGCGCCGAACAGATGCGCCGCCGCGAATTGATGCCGGTGCGCGGGCACGTGACGTTGGAGAATCTCTTCGATCAAATGTCGCAAACGCAGGAGAAGAAGTCGCTGAACATTCTTCTCCGGGCCGATACCCGCGGCTCCATCGAGGCCATCCTCAAGGAGATCACGAAGATCGAGAACCCCGAGGTGCAGATCAAGGTGGTCCAAGCCCTGGTGGGCGGAATCACGGCGGCCGACGTGCACTTGGCGGACGCCTCCGACGGTATCATCATCGGCTTCAACGTGGTGCCCGACGAAGAGGCCCGGCAACTCGCCGAGCAACTCAAAGTGCAGATACGCCGCTACGACATCATCTACCAAGTGGCCGACGACCTGAAGGCGGCCTTGGAGGGCATGCTCCGCCCCGAGAAGCGCGAGGTGGATATCGGCCGAGCCTTGATTCAGCGGGTATTCCACATCGGTCGCATCGGGAGCGTGGCGGGGTGCCGCGTGTTGGCGGGAAACATCACCCGCGACGCCCGCCTCCGCATCATCCGTCAAAGCCGGATTATCGGCGACTATCCGATCGAATCCTTGCGGCGGGAAAAGGACGACGTCCGCGAGGTCCGAGAAGGCATGGAGTGCGGTATCAAGCTGGCCGGGTTCGACGACGTGAAGGAAGGAGACCTGCTGGAAGCCTACCGCATCGAGGAAGTCAAGCGGACTCTGGAGGACGCCGTTCAGAGCGTGTGATACGGCGGGATGCCGTCTCCGTCGCCTTCACGCGGGCGACCGATACTCGATCGCCTGCGGAGCGGCCTCTTTCCCCGGCACGACGACGCACTCCCCCTCGCAACGAACCTTTCCTTTCGGTTTGGGAACGGACACTATGACGTCACGACGTGCCTTGAAACTCGCCGAAGCGGTTCGCCAGGTCGTCAGCTCGGCCATCCTGTTCGAGGTCAAGGACCCGCGCGTCGCCCAGATCACCGTGACCTACGTGGAAGTCGCCGAAGACCTGCGAACGGCGAAAGTCCACGTCTCCGTGATGGGAGACGAAAAGCGCCGGCGTTTGGCGCTCCACGGTTTGGAGAGCGCGGCCGGTTTCCTCCAGGCCCGCTGCGCCGAAAAGATTGAAACTCGATTCACGCCCCGATTGCGGTTCGTCCTAGACCAAGGCGTCAAGCGGTCCATCGAGATCTCGCAGATACTCGCGGAGGTGTTGCCTCCTTCCTCCGCTGCGTCGCCCCCGGAAGGTTCCGGCGGGCAAACGGAGGGACGGGAGACGGGTGAGACGAGCGCTCCGCCGGACGATGCAGACCCCGCCGATCCGCCGCCGTCCCCGTGAACCGGCGGTCCGCCTTAAGAGCGTCGGTCCGGCCGCCGTCGTATTTTCCCATTGCTTGACAGGTCGCCTATGAGTCCCCCGAGCCGAGTTCCTCAATTCACGCGCTTGCAGCAGTTGCTGGCCAAGCACTATCGGCCCGACAATTCGAGCGAAGATTGCGAAACCGTTCTGGAGCATCTGATTTTCGCGGCCCTGCTGGAAAACGCGCCCCATGCCGCGGCGGCCGAGGCCTTTCGCAGGCTGCGGACCGAGTTTTTCGACTGGAACGAAATCCGCGTCAGCGCCGTGCGGGACTTGGCCGAGATCGCGGCCGAGCTGCCCGACCCCGGCGGCGCCGCCCTCCGCGTCAAACTACCGTTACAGTCCGTCTTTGAAAGCACTTACTCATTCGATCTCGAGGGGCTGCGAAAATTGACGATCAATCAGGCCCTGGAGCAGATCGACAAAATCAAGGGTGTCACCCCTTTTATGCGGGCGTACGTGGTGCAACACGCCTTGGGCGGACACACGATCCCGCTGGATGACGCAGCCCTGGCCGTCCTCTTCGTGGCCGGCCTCGCCGACGAAAAAGAGATGCGGACGCGGAGTGTGGCGGGCCTGGAGCGTGCCATCCCCAAAAGCAAGGGTCTGGCCTTCGCCGCCATGTTGCATGATTGGGCGGCGGCCTTCTACGCCGACCGACGCGATTCGACGGTCGTGACAATCCTCAACGACATCGACGCGACTTCGCTCCAGCGATTGGAGGCATGGGAACGGCAGATCGCCGCTGCGGCCGCACCCACGGAGCAACCCGCCGAGACGCCGGCGACCACGCCCGAATCGTCCGCCGGGATGACAGGCGGCGAGGCGGAAGCGACAGGCAAACGGCGAGGAAGAAAGCCGCGCGTCAAACCCGCCGAGGAAGCGGCGACCCCGAACTCGGCACCCCAGACGGATGAGAGCGCACCGGCCGCCGAGATCGAG
>JAAZNR010000838.1 GCA_012798155.1 Thermogutta sp.
CGGCATGGATTTGGAAACGCAGAGGGCGCAAAGGGCGCGGAGGAGAAGGTGATGGAAGAATGAAGAAGAATTGGCAGCCGCAACTCCGCGTTCTCTCCGTCTCTGCGTTCTCGGCGTTCTCCGCGTTTCCATCTTTTCATTCCCCAAAGCCCTTCACAGGTCGGCGGGAGGCCCGGTGCCGTTGCAAGCCGAAACATGTAGCGGGCCCATTCACATCTCAAGGTAACAGCCCGGTTTTTGCAGGCTTCCCCGCGGGGATGGGGAGAGTGCCCATGAACAGTTGCCGACGCCGCAGGATGCTGGTTGGGACGAAAACCTCGTCGGCCCGGCCCCCCCATCAATTTATCGGGCAGCCGCCCCTCCTTGCTGCTGCCACCCGTGGCAAACAGCGGATCGGCTCCAGCGACTCCAAAGCGGCTACATCCGGAAAGCGGCTACGTCCGGTCGGATTCCAGTCGCTGTTTCCAGGCGTCAATCTGCCGCCGCACCTGTTCAGGGGCCGTGGAGCCGAAGCTCCGCATCCGGCGGACCGCCTTGTCAGGCCCCAGGACCTCGCGTACGGACTCATCGAGCGAGGGGACGACCTCTTGGAACACCGCGAGCGGCAAATCGATCAGACGGCAGTTGCGATCCATCGCCGCCCGAACCAGTCGCCCCACCGCTTCGTGGGCCGACCTCTGCGGGACGCCCTGCAAAATCAGATACTCCATGAGCGTCGTCGCGTCGAGGTAACCGCGATCCAGTCGCTCCTCCACGGCCGGGCGGTTGATTTCGGTTTGGGCGACCAGGGGCGCCGCCAACTCCAAACAAGAGTGTACCGTGTCGAAGGCATCGAAGACGGGAGGCTTGTCCTCCTGGAGGTCGCGGTTATAGGCCAAAGGCAGGCCCTTCAGCAGGACCAGCATCTGCTGCAACGACCCGATGACCCGCGCCGTCCTGCCCCGAATCAATTCCAGCACGTCCGGATTGATCTTTTGCGGCATGATGGACGAACCGGTGCAAAAACCTTGCGGCAATCGCAAAAAATTGAACTCGCAGGTGGACCACAAGATCCATTCCTCGGCCCAATGGCTGAGGTGCACGGCGATCAGGCTCAAGCAGAAGAGGAACTCGGCCGCGAAATCGCGGTCGCTTACCGAGTCGAGGCTATTGGCGGTGGGCGCCGCGAATCCCAAGGCCCGGGCCGTGGAATCGCGATCGACGGGCAGACTCGTTCCCGCCAGGGCGGCCGAGCCGAGGGGACAAAGGTTGACGCGTTTGCGACAATCCGACAGGCGCTCGCGATCCCGCTCGAATTTTTCGCAATAGGCCAGCCAATAATGAGCCGCCGAGACCGGCTGGGCACGCTGCAAATGGGTATAACCCGGCAAGATGCAGTCCCAGTCTCGATCGCAACGTCCCACGAACGCCGTCTGAAGCCGCCGTAGGGACGCGAGCAAAGCGTCGATCGCGTCCCGCACCCAAAGCCGAAAGTCGGTCGCCACTTGGTCGTTGCGGCTCCGTGCCGTATGCAGTTTTCGCCCCACGTCGCCGATCCGGTCGATCAGCGCCCGTTCGACGTGCATGTGGATGTCTTCCCATTCCACGCGGAACGGAAAACGCCCCTCGGCGATCTCCCGCCCGATCTCATCCAGCCCCTGCGTGATTTGGCGGCACTCGTCGGCGGTAATCAGACCCGCCTCGGCCAACATTCGGGCATGGGCCTTGGAGCCGGCAATGTCCTGCTCGGCCAACCGCCGGTCGAAGCTGATGCTCTCGGTGAACAGCTCGACGCGGCGATCCGTCGCTTCTCGAAAGACCCCTCCCCACGGTTTATCGGTCACTTTGATTCCTCATCGAAGCAAAGAAGATTCCGGCGCCTATCGCGGCGATTTGCGGTATTTCGCCGGCAGGCAGGCCGTCCCACGGCGACGCCGCCGGCCGTCGTGCCTATCCTTTACCACTCTAGGAAGGGTCCGGCGCGGCGTCAACGAACACCCTGGATCCCGCATCCTGGACCACGGCAAGCGGAAACAAAAGTCAACGGGGACGTCGATCCGGCCCGGTCAACCGCCGGAAAAAGGCTTTCGGCTTCGGTTCCCCATCCAGGCGATCCCGCAACGCGGCCCAAAGAGCCGCTTGCGATGCGACCGCTGACGTACTGATGGTTGTGGCAGCCTCGGGGGCTTGATGCCGCCTATCGCGGGCCGGCTGCTACAACGCAAACGGCCGGCCGCCCAAAGGGTGGACTGTAATTCCGCCCCCCGTTCCGATACCATGGATGAGATGCCGGTATGATAGTTGAGAGCGCTTCCCCGACCGCCAGGCGGCCGTTCTCAGCGGTGATCACGTTCCCGTGAGTTCCCGTCGATGGGCAAGTCCTCGGCCGCGGTGGAGTTCCGCGCGCGGGCCGGTGTCCGCGGCGACCCCTAGTCGTAGCCCGTCGGCCTTTCCCCTCCCGCCTCTTGAAGCAACCGATTCGGCAAGGAACCAGGAGAACCCAAGACCGTGCCGCGACGAGATGACATCCGCTCCATCCTGTTGATCGGCTCCGGGCCCATCGTCATCGGGCAAGCTTGCGAATTCGACTATTCCGGCACGCAGGCCTGCAAGGCCCTGCGGGAGGAAGGCTACCGGGTCATCCTCATCAACTCCAACCCGGCCACGATCATGACCGACCCGGAGATGGCGGACCGTACGTACATCGAGCCGGTGACGTGGGAATTCGCGGCCAAGGTGATCGAGAAAGAGCGGCCGGACGCCTTGCTACCCACTTTGGGAGGCCAGACGGGCTTGAACGTGGCCATGGACCTTTTCCGCCGCGGCGTCTTGGAACAATACGGCGTGGAGATGATCGGCGCCGATTCGCAAGCCATCGCCAAGGCGGAAGAACGCGATCAATTCCGGCTGGCCATGCAGAAGATCGGATTGGAGGTTTGCCGGGGCAAGACCGTGCGATCGCTCGCCGAAGCGCGCGAGACGATCAAGGAGATCGGGCTGCCCTGCGTGGTCCGCCCCAGCTTCACGCTCGGCGGGAGCGGTTCCAGCGTGGCCTTCAACCTCGAGCAGTTCGTGGAGAAGGTCTCTTGGGGATTGACGGCCTCCCCCATCAACGAGGTACTGCTGGAGGAATCGATCCTGGGCTGGAAGGAATTCGAAATGGAGGTGATGCGCGACGCGGACGACAACGTCGTGATCATCTGCTCCATCGAGAACTTCGATCCCATGGGCGTGCATACCGGCGATTCGATCACGGTCGCCCCCGCTCAAACCTTGACGGACAAGGAATACCAGCGGATGCGCGACGCCTCCATCGCCGTGATTCGCGAGATCGGCGTGGACACCGGCGGCTCGAACATCCAGTTCGCGGTCCATCCCCAAACCGGCCGGATGGTGGTCATCGAGATGAATCCTCGCGTCAGCCGTTCCAGCGCCCTGGCGTCGAAGGCCACCGGATTCCCGATTGCCAAGATCGCGGCCAAGCTCGCGGTCGGCTACCGTTTGCACGAACTGGCCAACGACATCACGCGGCGGACTCGGGCATGCTTCGAACCCACCATCGACTACGTCGTGACCAAGATTCCCCGCTTCGCCTTCGAAAAGTTCCCGGAGGCGGACTCCGAACTGGGAACGCAGATGAAGAGCGTGGGCGAGACGATGGCGATCGGTCGGTCCTTCAAGGAATCGCTGCAAAAGGCCCTGCGCGGACTGGAGGTGGGATCTTTCGGTCTGGGCTGCGACGGCAAGGACCTTTGGGGCACGCCCCGGCAACCCACGCTGGAGGAAATCCGCGTCAAGCTGGCGCATCCGAACGCCCAACGCATCTGGTACATTCGTTACGCCCTCAAGGCCGGGATGAGCGTGGAGGACATTTACGAGCTGACCGCCATCGACCCGTGGTTCCTGAACAACATTCGGGAAATCGTGGAGCTGGAGAATACGTTACGGAGTTTCTCCAGCATCGCGGAGGTCCCCGACGACATCCTGCGGCAGGCCAAACGCTACGGCTTCTCCGATCGCCAGCTAGCCCATATCTGGAATAGCGCGGAGACCGAAATCCGGGCTGATCGAAAGAGGCGCGGCATCGTGCCCGCCTTCAAGTCCGTCGATACCTGCGCGGCCGAGTTCGAGGCCTATACCCCTTACTATTATTCCACCTACGAGGACGAGGACGAGGTGCCGGCCAAACAGCCGGGCAAGAAGCGGATCATGATCCTCGGGGGGGGGCCCAATCGCATCGGGCAGGGCATCGAGTTCGACTACTGTTGCTGCCACGCCAGCTTCGCCATGCGTGAGCTGGGCATCGAGTCCGTGATGGTCAACTCCAACCCGGAAACCGTTTCCACGGACTATGATACCAGCGACCTGTTGTTCTTCGAGCCGCTGACTCGCGAAGACATCCTGAACATCCAGGACCGCGTTCAAGCGGACGGCGTGATCGTCCAGTTCGGCGGGCAAACGCCGCTCAATCTGGCCCGGGCGCTCCAGGTGGACGGCGTCCCCATCATCGGCACGAGCGTCGACACCATCGAGGATGCGGAGGATCGGGAGCGGTTCGCGGAGCTGCTGAAGCGCTTGAACCTGCGGCAACCGGCGAACGCGATCGCCCGGACCATGGACGAGGCCCGATCCGCGGTCCGGCAGGTCGGTTTTCCCGCCCTGGTCCGCCCCAGTTTCGTGCTCGGCGGTCGCGCCATGGAGATCTGCTACGACGATCAACAATTCGAACGCTTCGTGAAAGAGGCTTTCGACGCCTCCGAAGGCCAGCCGGTGCTCATCGACAGCTTTCTCGAAGAGGCCGTGGAGCTGGATGTCGATGCGATCTCGGACGGGCGGCGGGTGATCGTAGCCGGCATCATGGAACACATCGAGGAGGCCGGCGTGCATTCCGGGGACTCGGCCTGCGCCTTGCCTCCCTACAGTCTCCCTCAGCCCCTCCTCAACGAAATCAGCGAGGCCACCAAGAAGATGGCCGCCGCCATGAGGGTGGTGGGCTTGATGAACGTTCAATATGCGGTCAAACGAACGGGCGGCGCCCATGTGCTCTACGTGCTGGAGGTCAACCCCCGCGCCAGCCGCACCGTCCCCTTCGTGTCCAAGGCCGTCGGCAAGCCTTTGGCGCGGGCCGCGGCCAAGGTCATGGTCGGCGTCTCCTTGGAAGAGCAAGGCTGGACCGAGACCCTCCCGCCCCGGCACGTCTCGGTCAAGGAAGCCGTCCTCCCGTTCGTCAAGTTTCGCGGCGTGGACATCGTCCTCGGGCCGGAGATGAAGTCCACCGGCGAAGTGATGGGCATCAGCGATCGGTTTTCGGTGGCCTTTGCGAAGAGCCAGATCGCGGCGGGCACCATCCTCCCCAAGAGCGGAAAGATCTTCGTCAGCGTGGCCGATCGCAACAAGGGACCTATCGCCGAGATCGCGCGGCGTTTGGAAAAGATGGGCTACGAAATCTTGGCCACCAAGGGCACGGCCGATCGCCTGGGGGCCGCCGGAATCCGGGTGGAAAGACTGAAAAAGATCCAGGAAGGCCATCCCAACATTCTCGATCATATCTTGAACGGGACGGTCAAGTTGGTCATCAACACTCCCAGCGGCAAGGGCGCGCGGACGGACGAAGGGCAGATCCGCGCAAAAGCCATCGCCCACGGCATTCCCTGCATCACGACCATCCCGGCCGCGGAAGCCGCCGTACGCGCCATGGAGGCCTTGCAAGAGGGCGTTTCCTTCGACGTCACGGCCCTCCAAGACCTGTTTCCCGGCTACCGCCGCTCGGCCGGTCCGCCGACCCAATCCGTTCTTCGCTAGCGCTTTGTCACAACTACCAATGAGGATTGGGACGAGGGCCGTTTTTATGGAATCTGCCGTGACGTGCTCAAAAAGTCCGAGCTCGGATAATCCCCAAATCAACTTGTGACAAAACGCCGGCTGGGATCTCGAGCCGCCACCCCCTTACGTTCCCCCTGCGGAGAAGGATCCCACGTTCGGTTGAATCCTCGCATGCCGCTGCGGCATGCCGCCGAGTCCATTGAACTTCTGGGAAGCTCGGCGGCAATTCGGGTAATCGCTCTGTTCGCACCGGCGGGAAAGCGTTACCATGACGGGGGAGCGAGGAACCCGTCCATCGGGCGCTTTTCCGGTTATCTCAAGGCCTGCCTTTTGGAACTGAGCGAAGGGGAGAGAAGCCCATGTTACGCCGAGTAGGACCTTGGCTCGCGGTTTTCGTGGTGGGAACGCTGTTCGGGCTGTCGGCCGCGATGCTGCGGTCCC
>JAAZNR010000839.1 GCA_012798155.1 Thermogutta sp.
CAACCCGCCAAGACGCAGGCGCATCGAGAGAGTCAAGCTCGCCGTCCAGGGGACTCAGAACGTCTTGCTGGTGCGCTTCGCGCGCGGCGATCTGCAGACCGACCCGGCCCTCCAAGCCACGCTTCAGTACGCACTCCAACGCGGATGCGAACAGCTCTTCGATCTTGAAGAGACCGAGCTGGCGGCGGAACGCATGGGGACGGGGCAGTACCGAGCGATTCTGCTGTACGAGGCAACCGAAGGCGGGGCCGGCGTGTTGCGTCGCTTCGTCGAGGAGGCCGATGTCGTCGCCCGCGTGTCCGGAGAAGCCTTGTCACGGTGCCATTTCGACGAGCAGGGGAATGACACCAAGCCTGATTGCCAGGCCGCCTGCTACGAGTGCCTGATGAGCTTCAACAATCAACTCGAGGCGCTCCAGCTCGACCGGCATCGCATTCGACAGGTTCTGTTGGACCTCGTCACAAGCCGCACACTTCCGCGGGTCGGCGGCCGTGATTGGGAATCCCATCTTCAGTGGCTTCGTTCGCTCACGGACTCCCGTTCGGAACTGGAGCGAAGTTTCCTCGACGCCCTGGCGGCCCGACGCCATCGTTTACCCGACGAAGCGCAGCGGGCGATTCCCGATCCGAGTTGCATCCCCGACTTCTTTTACAGCCCGAACATCTGCGTCTTCTGCGACGGCTCGGTTCACGATGAGCCGGCGCAATCGGCACGCGATGAGCAAACGCGGCGGGAACTGATCAATCGCGGATACCGCGTTGTCGTCATCCGCTACGACCGACCCCTCGAAGTGCAGATCGCAGAGCATGCCGATGTCTTCGGCCTGCCCTGACCTGAAAGCGGCCTGGGATGGGCCACGGTCGCATCCCATCGTTGCCCGACACAGCGCCGTGGCGAAGGGCCGTCGGCCGGGGGGTGGTCCGGACTTGGCGCCGGCTGCCACCGCCGGCTTGCCCGGCAGTGGCACCTGTACGCACCCTGGCCGGGCATCTGGGATGCTCGCCGTCGGTCGACGACACGCTGGAGATGGTCCGCCAGGCCCGGGAGGTCCTGGATAAAGTACTATCATGCTGAGGCAGTACGCTAGCGGGTCCGCGCGACCACGCGGTATTGCAGGTAATCCAGCATGATGTTGATCACTTCATCGAGATAATAGTCGCGCTCGATGCCGGACTCCTCGCCCTGGCTATTGAGTTTTTCGAATTGCGACCGCTCGGTCTTGTCGGCGTCCAACTCCTTGATCTGGGCGAGGAACTTCTCCTCGTTGAGGGGAATCGTCTTGCGGGCCCGCTGGGCCAGATACCGTTCGATATCCTGTTCGACTTTCTGGAAATCGGAGGAGGCGGCCACCCGTTCCGCCGACCGCGCCTTGAGGTAGTCGATCACGGAGGGATCGACGTCGCCGCTCGGCTTGTAATCCGCCGGCTCGATGCGATCGAACGGCAAGGCATATTCGAGGTCCGATTCGGCGATTCCCTCCAAATGGTCGGTGATGGAGGGGAGCGTGACATCAGAGGGTACGCCGCGGTTCTGCGTGCTGTCGCCGTCCGGTCGATAGAACTGCTGGATGGTGATTTTCAGGGCGCCCAGCTTGGGGGCGTTGGGCAGGCGGAACAATTGCTGGCCCAGGTCCATCAGGCTTTGCACGGTACCCTTGCCGTGGGTGCTTGCGTCGCCCACGATCAGGCCGCGCTTATAGTCCTGAATGACGCCGGCGAGGATTTCGCTGGCGCTGGCGGAGAACTTGCTGATGACGACGATCAGCGGCCCGCTCCAGGCCAGGCTCGTGTCCTCGTCGTCATACACGGAGACCCGACCCATGGCGTCCTTGACTTGGACGACGGGTCCGGAGGGGATGAAGAGGCCGCTCAGGTTGATGGCCTCTTGCAGCGAGCCGCCGCCGTTCTTGCGGAGGTCCAGGATCACGGCGTCCACCCCTTGGCGGTTGAAATCGTCGAGGATGCGGCGGACGTCGCGGGTGGTGCTGCGGAACTCGGGGACGGCCAGGCGGGCGCCGCTCATGTCCATGTAGAAGCTGGGCAGGTCGATCACGCCGATGCGGTAGGGCTTGCCGTCCGGGCGGTTGCCCTGCTCGAAGACGCGGCCCTTGGCCTCGCTGTCCTTGAGTTCGATGCGTTCCCGGGTAATGGCGTACACCTGGCGGGGCCCGCCGTCGGCGGGCAAGACCTCCAGGCGTACCACGGTGCCCCGCTTGCCGCGGATGAGCTGCACCACGTCGGACAGCTTCATGTCCACGACGTCGACGATCTCGCCCGATTCGCCCTGGCCCACGCCGACCACCTTGTCCTCGACCTTGAGGCGTCCGTCCTTGGCGGCCGCACCGCCGGGGATGATGCTCTTGACGATCGTGTAACCGTCCTCGGATTGCAGGGCCGCCCCGATGCCCTCCAATTCCAGCTTCATCGTGATGTCGAAGTTGTCCAGCGTCTCCGGCGACATGTAGCTGGTGTGCGGATCGTACGATTCGCAGATCGCGGTGAGGTAGATTTCCAGCAGCTCGTCTTCGTCGGTCTGGTGCATCCGTTTGGCGAAGCTGGTGTAGCGTTTTTCGAGCTTTTCGACGGCGGCCTGCCCCTCCAGTTGCTTGTCGGACTTGAGCACCAGCAGGTCCAGCTTGATCCGCTTCCGCCAGCGGTCGCGGACTTCCACGGCGTCCTTGGGATAGGAGAGCAGGTCGGGATCGCGGATGATCTCCTCGTCCACCGTGAAGTCGTGAGGCTGCCGGATCAATTCCAGGGCGAGGCTGACCCGTTCGTCCATGCGCTGCAAATAGACGTTGAAGACCTCGTACGCCAAGCTCACGTCGCCTTTTTGCACGGATTCGGCGATTCGCCCGGCCTGCTCCGTGAATCGGTCCACGTCGCTTTGGTAGAAGTACAACTTCATGGGGTCGAGGGACTTGAGGAACAAGCCCATGGCCCTTTGCGAGATTTCCGCATCCAGCGGGTGCCGGCTGAGGTGCTGCCGCGGGAGGAGCAAGGCCACGCTCTGCGCGATGTGGCGATCTTGCGTTCGAGGCCCCGCCGGATCCCCACAGGCTGGAATGGTGACGACCAACGACAACAAGACGGCCCGGATCGGTCCGGCGGAGAGCCGGGAGGTAAAAAATCGAGACATGCTAGATCCACCCGTTGGAAGAAGGGAGAAAGCCACCGCATACCGCCGCCGCATCCGCGGTTCCTCCAAACGAAACCCCTCGCCTGACGGGAAGGCTTCCGCGACGGTCCTTTCCTATTGTACGCACACGCCGGAACCGGCAAAGGTCAAAACCTCACTCGGGGGGTCTTAGGGTACATCATCCGGGTGGAGGGCCGCCCGCGACCCGCCCCGAGCGCCGCCCCCTGCGATCCCGGCTAGGCGGGGCCTCCCGTCCGATTGCCGCCTTGGCCCATCTCCATGCGATCGAAGCGCCCAAAAATCATGCGGCCGGCGCTGGTTTGCAAGACGGTGGTAACGGTGAGCGAAATGGTCTTGCCGACATACACCCGGCCGTCCTCCACGACCACCATGGTGCCGTCGTCCAGGTAGCCCACCCCTTGCCGCTCCTCTTCGCCGGGCCGCACCAGCCGAACCTGGATGTGGTCGCCCGGCAGAAAGTGCGGCTTGAGGGCGTTGGCCAAGTCGTTGATGTTGATGACCGGCACGCCGTGGAGGCGGGCGACCTTGTTCAGGTTGAAATCGTTGGTGACGAGCTTGCCCTCCAGGTGCTTGGTGAGGGTCACAAGCTTGAGATCGACCGGTTGTCCCGCGAATTCGGGCAAGTCGCGATCGAAGATTTCCAGGTCCACCTCGGGATTGCTGCGGAGGCGGTTGAGGATATCCAGGCCGCGGCGGCCTCGCGCCCGCTTGGACTTGTCCGCGCTGTCGGCAACGGCTTGCAATTCGGTGATGGCGAATCGCGGCAAAACCAGCCGGCTGTCGAACACGTTGGCCTCGACGAGATCGGCGATCCGGCCGTCGATCACCACGCTGGTATCGAGAATGAACGGCCGGCGGCCGCGGACTTCCTTGCTGAACTCCACATACGGGATCACGAAGCGGAAGTCGTCCTTGGTCTGCATCAGGAAGCTGATGCAGGTGTAGGAGAGGACCGCCGCCAAAATCAACTGCACCACGTTGCGGACGTTTTCGGGCGATTGCAGACTCTCGAAAATCGGGGTCAGAGCGACGCCGGCCACATAGGCCAGAAAGAGGCCCACGATCAGTCCGAAATAAACGGACGAAATGATGTGCAGGGGTTTTCGGGGAAAGAGGATATCCAGGGCGATGACCGCCGCCCCCAGCAGCATGATGCCCAAGACCAGCAACCAGGCAACCCAGGCGGAGTCGGTGGGATAAAGCCCGGACCTGATGACCACGACGGCCACGCCGGCCAAAACGACGAGAAAGATGAAACGCAAGACCGTGAGCGCCATGCCGCCCGTTCCTGCTCCGAAGCCGCAACGTAAGTGTACCACCAGCCCGGTCCCCGGCCCGAAGCGAGCCAAAAAAATGAGAAAGACGGTATAATTGAAGACACGATAGTTTATAGGCGTGCGCGGCGGATTATTTCCATCCGCGGTGGACCAAAAGCCCCGCGAACGTCTCTATCTTACCGCGTCGCCGGAGTAGGCCCGGCTTGGCGGAGATGCGATCTCGCCCTGGAATCCGTGCCGAAAACCTCAGCCGGACTCCTTGAGAGCCACTTTTCGGGTGCGGCCTTGGTCCTGAAAGGTGAGCTTGTCTTCGCGGGCCAGCCAGCCGACGGCTTGCATAACCTCATCGCGCGGACGCCCGATCTCTTTGATCAATCGGCTCAGCGACATGGCGCCCCCGCTGTGCAAGGCATTCCACACCAAGCCCGCCGTCTGTCCGATGCGAGCGACGTGATCCTCTGCGGCGGCCATGGCACCACCTACCGTAAAAGACCCCGAGCGCGGCCCCCCCTCCAGGGGCCGTACAGCCGGGTGGAAGCCTCCACCCCGCAAGCCTCTTTGGTCAGGATACCGTGCCGCCCCGAGCCAAGCAAGCGAGTTGACCGCCGATAGGGAAAAAATGGAGAAAGCGCAAAAGGGATGTGTCCCTCGGACTTCGGCAGCGCGGCGCCGGCCGGCCATATCTCCTGCTGTTGCCCTCCAACGTTAAAGCTCAGCAGCCGGAGCCGCCTCGGACGACGTGGACGCCGGAGAACCAGGATGGCGGCCCCGGTCAGCGTCAGCCGCTGGTTCGGCTCTTTTCTTTTGCGGGATTAGTCTTCCGCCCAGGGACGCCTGACGCTTTCGGATGTCCGCAAAGAATGCCGTCACGTCAAAGTTGCATTCCGCCGCTAGCTTTTCGCGGGTCCGGTGGACTTCTGCCACAATAGGGTCTTCCCACATGACGCTACGCTCCCATGAGTTCTTCCGGCGTGCAGATAATGGGCATGCGGTGGCCGAGCTTTTCACACACCACTGTTATTCTCCGGGCGATCTGGGCGTTTGCCAAGTGCCTGCAATTCCAGGTTAGCAGATAGTCAACGCCGTGAACCGCCGACAGAGCAACGTGTGCAGCGTCAGGAAAAGCGTGCGGCGGAAGGATGCCGGCAGCCATAATCGCCCGAGTCAACGCTTCAGCGGTTTCCGTGACCTCAAGTGCCGGCAGGCCGGCGATGATCGCGAGTCGCTTTTCTACTTCCGCGGGATCGCCCGCGGAGGCTTCGTCGATGACGACTTGGGAGACCGAGCACTCGAACTCGCTCCGTCGATTCGCCCACCATTCCTGCGTGATCTGCTGGTGCCCTGCGACAATCACGTCACGGCTTGGACGCGCGACCAAGCAGCTGATGAACGTTGTTTCCAAGTACACCGATTCCATGCTGTTGCTTCATGCCCCCCGGCCGAAGTCGCCGCGGCTGCTCCGGCCGGACGACTGCAACCCGGCAAAGAAATGTTCGCCCTTGGAAGCCGAGTCGGTATTTGTGAAAGAAGCAAGTACCTCTGTTAGCCCGCGTTATTTGCTCTAAAGACGATCGAACAGAATCAAGCGATCTGTTTCGTTCCCTTCCCTGTAAAGAAACCCTGTGACTTGGCTCAACTCACCGGCGTAATACTCATTCCTCGCTCGGACGCCATTTTGGTGCCGATTATAGACCTTATCAAGAGTTACGACAGCGATCACTTTCTGCGGGTGCCGGCGGGAAACATCCGTAACGGCCTCGATCGTTTCCGCATCTTCGCCCGGTTGTGGAAAATGTCTGTCGTCCCCTCTGCCTACCGGGCTATAAGGGTATAGGACCAGAATACCGAAGGACAGACAGCGATAGTATTCAAGGTCGGAGCCGAAAAAGTTACCAATCTTCTCGGCTGCATA
>JAAZNR010000840.1 GCA_012798155.1 Thermogutta sp.
GCGGCCGCCGCAGGCGGATTCCAACGGCTCTCGGAGAGAGTGATCCATGGCGAGAAAACACGAGGTAGTCAGCGCGGGAATCCTTTTCGCCGATGTCGCGTGCGAACCCGTCGATCATCTCCCGCGCGCCGGCGAGCTGGTACCGACGCCCCGCATTCAACTCGGCTTGGGCGGGTGCGCGGCCAACGTGGCGATGGATTTGGCCAGGCTGGGGATCGGCGTCGGCGTGGCGGGTTGCGTGGGCGACGACCCCTTCGGCCGCTTCATCGCCGAAACCCTCGCCGACGCCGGAATCGACACCCAGGGCGTGCGTTTCGTGCCGGATCGCGGGACGGCCGCCACCATGATCGTCAACGTGAAAAACGAGGATCGGCGTTTCATCAGCACTCCCGGGGCCAATCACGTCTTTTGCGACGAGGATATTCCGCGAGCCTGGCTGGACGAAGCGCGCGTCTTCTACGTAGGCGGCTATCTCATGCTGCCCGCCCTCGAAACCGATGCATTCCTCGCCACGCTCAGGCGGCTGCGATCCCAGGGCGTCAAAACGGTCCTCGACGTCGTTCTGATGGGCAAGCGCGACTACTGGCCCATCATCCGCCGCTTTCTGCCCCAGGTGGACTACTTCCTGCCCAACGCGGACGAGGCCGAGATCATTCTCGGCGTCTCCGATCCGGAGGAACAGGCCAAGCGGTTCCGTGATGCCGGAGCGGCCAACGTCGTCATCACCTCCGGGTCGCACGGATCGCTTTTTTGGGGAGAAGGCGGTCGGTTTCGGGCCGGCGTTTACCCCGTGGAGTTCGTCAGCGGAGCGGGGGCGGGAGATGCCTTCGACGCAGGCTTCATCGCCGGGCTGCTGTGGGGCGAGGATGCGATCGGATGCATCCGCTGGGGGAGCGCGTTGGGGGCAAGCTGCGTCCGCGCCATCGGAACCACCGACAGCGTCTTCACGAAGGAGGAGGCTGTCGCCTTCATGGCCCGGCACTCCTTGGCAATCGAAGAAATCCCCTAATCCTTCTTCACAGCTTAATTTTGCGATCAGCCCCCGTGCGACTTTCTGAGCACGTCCCGACAGATTCCGCCAAAACGTTTCTACTACCAGTCCCCATTTTGGGCTCTCACATAGCACGAGCGATTTTCCCAGCCTTTGCTCGTCTTCCGGAACGCGGCGGGGTGGCTGGGGTCGTAGCGTAGCGAAGCCCCCAGTCACGGGTCCTCGCGCGGCTTCCGTTACCGGCTCATGTCGGCGGCCGGTTCTGCCGCTGCACTCATGCCCCTGCGCGGACTGCTCTCGAAACGCAGAGGGCGCAGAGGGCGCGGAGAAAGAAGACTTGGTAGCCGCAACTCTGCGTCTCTGCGTTTCCTTGGCATTCCCCAAAGCCGTTCACGTGCCTGCCGCCGACCCGTGAACGGCTACCCCAGCCTTTGCTCGTCTTCCGGAACACGGCGCATTGCGAGTTGCGCCGTGCCTCCACCGGTTACTCGCCCGGGCAATCCCCTCGGCGGCACAGCGGCTCCCGCCGCCGTCGTCGAACCTCCAAGCCGATCAGGCTCCCCTCCGACATTGCGGCCCAACTATTGCTCCGGCCCCGGCGCCGCGCTAAAATCACGACGGTTGGGCTTTTGAGGCGATGCGTCATCACGGCCGACCTTGAGCGGACTCGTGAGCGCGGCCTCTGTTTGCGAGGCTCGCACGCTACCCGATAAAATCGGTGTGGCTTGCTTTCGGACCAAGGGTAACCTCTGTATCGAGGAGCCGACCGATGCGTGAACAAACGACCAATCTCCGCGGGCGGGCACGCCGTTTCTTTCTGAAAACCGCCGTGGCGGCGGCCGGTACCGGCCTCATTCGGCCGGCGTTGCCGCATCTCATTGCCCAGGAACAACCGGACCGCCCGCAACAAGGCGACTCCGTGCAGGATGAGGTTTTGCCTACCATCCCCTTGGGTCCCCACCGCATCACACGGCTTGTGGCGGGCTGGAATCCCATCGGCGGGTATTCTCACGCCTCCCCCATCCTAGACCGATACATGCGCGACTATTTCACGCCGGAACGGATCTACGATTTCCTATGCCAGTGTATCCGGCGTGGAATCCGCACCTGGCAATTCGATCACGAACCTCGATCCGTCTGGGCCATTCAAAAGCTGCAAGAGTCGGGCGCCGAAATGAACTTCATCTGCCTGCACGCCGAGCGCCCGACTGATCCGCCCATGAAACGAGTCATCGACGATACGCGCTGCATCGCCCTGGTTCATCACGGCGGGGTGACGGACAGCCTGTTTCGGCAGGGCAAGGCCCAACTCGTCAGAGACTACGTCAAGAAGGCTCACGATCACGGCGTGTTGGCGGGCGTGTCGTCGCACAGTCCCGACAATATCCGCCGAATCGCCGATGAGGCTTGGGAAAACGATCTGTTCATGACCTGCATGTACAAGGTCACCAGGCCGCGAGAAGAACAACTGGAATTGCTCGGCCGAGCCATCGTGGGAGAACCTTACTTGGAGACGGATCCCGTGGAGATGACCGCCGTGGTGCGCACGGTGCCCAAGCCGTGCCTGGCATTCAAGATCCTCGCGGCGGGGCGCAAGTGTACCGGCGGCAAGGGAGTCGAGGAGGCGTTCGCCTTCGCCTTCCGTAACATCAAGCCCGGCGACGGCGTGATCGTGGGCATGTTCCCCGTCTACTCGGACCAAGTGGCCGCGAATGCCGCGCTGGCTCGGAAATACGCTGCCCAAGCGGCCTCGGTCTCGTAATCCGAAGCGGTGTGCGCGGCCCGCCGTCCCGTCGCGAGTCAACTTAGCGCATTAACGCCTGACGCAACCTTAACGCCGGCAATTCTGCCCGCTTACGATTACCACGCCTCGCCGGTAACGATGAGTCCTCGGGGGGCAAATCTCAGCTCGTGCCGGATGGCCGCGGGGAGTTCCTCCGCTACGGTCATGCGCCTGCCCGGTCTGTCTTCGAAACGCAGAGGCCAAAGGACGCGGATTTTGAAACGCAGAGGTCCAGTAAGCGAGGATTTTGAAACGCGGAGGTGCAGGAGCCATCCTTGAATTGCGGAGGCGTACAGGGCGCGAAAGCCGACGCAGATCGCCGTCGCCTTTCGTGCGATCCGGCGGAACGCAGAACGGGGGTTTGGATTCGCGGCGAACCACCGATCCTTCGTCACAAGGAGACGGGCGGTGCGCAAGCGAAGTATATCCATGTCCGTGAGCTGACGGGGCCGTAATCCGCCGA
>JAAZNR010000841.1 GCA_012798155.1 Thermogutta sp.
CATCACCCCCGGCGGCAGCGTCGGATCCGCGCTATTCAAGGAGGCGATCGCTTGCTCCGCCTGCCGCAGTAGATAGTCAAGGTCCTCCCGCGGCATGTCCAACTCGGAGGCGGTCGGGGCAGGTTCGAGCGCCGGCTGCTTCGCGGCCTTTGCGGGCGGCGCGGTACGACCGCTCTTTTCCAGCAGTCGTTCGATCTCGCTCTGATCGAGTATTTTGTCGCCGTCCTGTTCGTGAGAACCGGCACCCCTTGCCGCGGGCTGCGACGCCGGCGAAGACTTGGCAGTATTGAACAGGGATTCGATATCGCTCTGATCGAGAGGACGCTCGGAATCGCCCGCTTGCCGGCTCTCGCCGCCGCCCTCGGGCGGAGGTTGCTGCTTGGCCTGAGCCAGGAGTTTTTCGATGTCCGCCTGATTCAGTAGATCGTCGCCTGACATGAGATTCCGTTCCCATTCCAAGGCCGGCCCGGTCGCGTCGCCGCGCTAGGCCGGTCGAGGTCCCTTCGACGCGCTGCTAGGCCGCCGGCCGCCCGTCTTCGCCGCCGGGCCGGCAAATAGCTCCTGGGCCGGCAAATAGCTCCGTACGATCGCGATTACTGCTCGATGAAGGAAAACTCGCTAAACACGACGGTCCGGAGGTAGGGCTTCCCAAGAGCATGGTTAGTTTTCTCTAAAATCTTCCTTTTGATCAACCCCAAACCGGCGTCGGTGAGATCGGTCAGCTCGGCGCTGCGGACGATCACCAGGATTTGATCGCGGAGCCGGTTCATGTTCTTGCCCCACTGGTCCAGGAACTCCTCCGACTGCTTGGTGCCCACAGTCCCCCAAAGGTGGAAGTCGATTCGCAGCGTGGTTTGCGTGGTAGGCTGGAAGGAGGTCACGCTGAAGTTCCCCAAATCCACTTCCACCTCATCCCCTGTCCCAGGAACCCCCAAATTGGCCGTAGGGTCCATTTTCGTTTCCGGGACGTCCACGGCCTTGGCTTGTACCGCGGCCTGAGGTTCCGTCGCGTTCGCCAGCTCTTCGGGATCCATCGTTCCCGCCGAACTCGATCCGGGCAGAAGAAAGTACGCGGCAATGCCTTCGGCCGCGACCAATCCCATCACGAAGGCCGCCAGTTTGAGCTTGCCCAACAGATTCCCTTGGGACGCCGGCGGAGAAGCTTCTTCCGGAACCTGCCTTTCCTCGGCCGCTTGGTTGTTCTTCTTCGGAGCATCTTGTTTCGCCATGGTTCGCCCTTCGACAAGACGTATCGGAACCGTGCCCATGCCGGGGCGGCGGCTCGCTCGGGAAGAGTCCTCGATGCCTCTAAGGAGAGTATAGGTCACGTCTTGGCGTCGCGCAGGAGAACAAAAAGCGAAACGCCGGCCGCGGAGAGGGTCGGATAGGCGGACGAGGCCCCTTACTTTTACTGCGCAGGATCGCCGAAATCGGCTTACCGATCTTACGCAGACTCACAAAGCGGCGTACCCCAGTTTTCCCAGCTTCGTATCCTGCGTAGTAAGATTACAGAAGGGGCGCAAAAAGGGGGAGGGCTTGATTTTCAGCGATGGGTCCCGCGGAGCCGGCGGCGACGTAACCTCTGGGCTAGCGCCCGTTGCGGCAGCACGGCAGCCGGATGCTACCCATCACGGGCCGGCTGCTACAACGCAAACGGCCCGGGCTTACGGCGTCACCGGCACGGAGAATCGCCGCAGCTTTTCTTCTCCGGTGCCGCGGAACTCGTCCGTCAGCTCGTTGAGCATGGAGATTTCGACGCGGGCGTTCATTTTCCGTTTCTCGGGGGCCGGATCAATCGACAGCGGTTCATTCGCCCCCACGACGGCGATCCGAATCCGCCGTGGGTCGATGCCGGCCTCGGTCAACTTCTCCATGACCTTCAAGCACTCCGCGTAGGCCAAGTCCCAGTGGTTCTTGTAGGGCGAGTCCGGCGGGAGCGGCCGCGAGGAAGTGTGCCCCCGAATCTCGATTTTCTGCGGTTTGCCGGCCAGAACGCTTGCGATCTTGGCAATCGTCTCGTCAAACGAAGCGGTGGGTTGATTCGTTCCCTCTTCGAAAAAGATCACGCCCCCGGTCGTGGCGTCGTCACTGGGACGAATCGCGCGGACGAGGTTCTCCCGTCCCGCCGGCCCCTTGACCCTGCCGGCGCCGTCGAGGGTCCGGGCGAGCTTTTCCCTCCCATGGCTGACCGACTTCAAGGGCGTGGCGGTCGTGGGCTTATAATACATCGCAATCTCATCGAGAGAGACATACTTCCCGAATCGTTTCCGCAGGGCGTCGGCAAGGGCCTCGAATTGATCCTCCTTCTTCACTTCGCTCATGGCGGCCAACATGATGAAGAAGGTCAATAGCAGCGACATCATGTCGCCGTAGGTCAAGACCCATTCCGGCGCTCCACTGCCGCCCGACTGCTCTTGCGCCAATTTACCCATCGCGGAAATTTCCTCTCCGTAGCCTCATCCGGTTCGACCCGGGAAGGTCGCGCATGGTCGGCCGGCCGCGGAACGGCCGGTCCGTCACGCCGCCTTGGCGCCGTCGGCCTGCTTCCTCTGCTTGGGCGGCACGAACGTCCGCAGCTTTTGTTCGATGATCCGTGGGTTTTCGCCCGCCTGAATGGCCATGATTCCCCGCACCGCGATCTCCATCCGTATTTGTTCCTGGCGTGAGAGGAAGCCCAGCTTTTCAGCCATGGGGATGGCGATCAAGTTGGCCACGATCGCGCCGTAGAGCGTGGTCAGCAAGGCGACGGCCATGCCGGGACCGATCGCGTTGGGGTCGCTCATGTTACCCAACATGATGATCAAGCCGACGAGAGTACCGATCATGCCGAAGGCGGGCGCGAACTTGCCGATCTGATCGAGAATGAGTTTTCCGCTCTGGTGCCGCGCCGCGACGGCGTCCATTTCCGTGCGGAGGATGTCTTCCATGACCTCGGGCCGAGTTCCGTCCACCGCCATTTGCACGCCCAAGATGATGAAAGGATCTGAGATCTCCTGAAGACGGTTCTCCAGCGCCAGCAGGCCGTCCCGCCGGGCCGTCTCGGCCAAGGAAACGATCTGCTCGATCAATTTCGAGGCGTCATCCTGCTTGTTGAGAATGACCTTTTTCGCCACGCCGAATATTTTCAGCACATCTTTGAGCGGCAGGGCTACCAAGACGGCCGCGATCGCCCCCCCGATGACCATCACCACGGAGGGATAGTCGATGAACGCCTGGAACGAGGCGCCCGGTGCAATAGCAATCGACACGACGATCAGCACCACGCCGCCGATGAGTCCGATGACGGAGGCGATATCCATATCTCACGCCTTTTCCTCAGCGGTGTTTGCCTGGGGGAAGGGCGCCCTTTGCGGCGACGGCAGCCAGTGCTTGGCACGCTGGTAGGTGACCGCCCGCCGCACCACCTCGGCCATCGATTCCCGTACCACCACGCGCTCGCCCGTCGTCAACGTGATATACGTATCCGGCAGTTCCTCCACGTAGCAGATCAACTCCGCGTTCAGAACGAAGGGTTCGCCGCTCAAGCGCGTCAGGCGTATCATGATTCCTCCGCCGCAATGGCGCCGTCGACCGAAAAATACCGCATCGTGTGCACAACCGGCCGAGCCGCGCGAGCACGGCCGGCCGGATCCCTCTTGGCAAAACATAGCTTACGCCCGGCGGCAATCAACGCCGCAAGGACAACAATTCATCCAACATCTGCTGGGCGGTGGAGATCACCCGGGTATTGCCGCGATACATCGACGACGCCAGGATCAAGTCGATCAGGCTGCCCCCGATGTCCGTGTTCGACAACTCCACCGCTCCGGCGACCAAGGTGCCGATCCCCTGTTCGCCGGGGTTGCCGATGACGGGCAAACCCGAGTTGACCCCTTCCGCGAGCAGGTTTTGCCCGCGCTGGACCAGACCGGTCGGATTGGCGAATCGCGCCAGCACGACCTGTCCGAGGTCGCGCGTCACGCCGTTGGAAAACACGCCGCGGATCAGGCCGTCCTCGCCGATGATGAAACTCGTCAGAACGCCGGGGGCGGAACCGTCCTGTCGCGAAACCATGAGCGTGCTGGTATCCGCCGCCAAGCCGGAGATCTTCGAGAAATCCAACTGGAACTCCAACGGCGAACGAGCGGACACATGCCGCCGTTCGATCGAGATACGGTCGTTGGTGGCGGAGATGAAATTCCCCTCGCCGTCGAAGTAAATCAGGCCCGTGCCGACCGAAATCTCGCTGCCCGCGATGGGATCGTTGTCCGCCGAATCGGCAAACCAGCGATAGACGGTCGAGGTGCTGTCGCGGCTTTCCAGCACCGCGGTCAGCCGCACCCGGAGCGGGATACCCAAGGAGTCGTACACCAAGAAGTCGGTCACCGCGCTCTCGCCGACCGCCTCTTGGAGGGTCGTCCACGGCATGTTCACCGTGCTGGTGGTGCCGTCGCTCCGCCGCAGCAACATGCCCGACAGGCCGATGTCGATGGCGTTATCCACGCCGTTATTCGCCGTCAAGATGATGCGGCCGTCCGTGCCGACCACTCCGCCCGGGCTGGTGGCCGGTTCGGCCGGAGGATCCGGCGGCGGCGACTTGGGAATCGGATTGGAGGGGTCGTCCGTCGGCACCTGGATGCCCATCGCGTTGACCATGAAGTCGATCAAGTCCTGCACCGTGGAGGTCGAGCTGATGACGAACTCTTTCTCCGAAAGCGCACGGCCGCCTTTCCGCCCGGTGAACTCCAGCACCCCCTCCTGAAACACCGGTTCGTAGCTCGACCCGTCGCGCCGCAGGACGTTCACCAGCAAGGTGGAAGGGATGATCTTGGGACCGTCCATGTCCAGCGTCGGCTGGGTCGCCAATTCGGCGTCGGACATATTGTCCACCAGGACCGCGCTCGCATCCGTCACGCCGCTGAGGGTGGTCACCAGGTGGTACTCGGTATCCGCGGGATTGTAACGGTAAATGTAGCGGTTATCCCATTCCGCGGCGTCGCCGGTAGGAATGTTGGTCAGTACGACGCGGCCGTTGATGACGTTGATGGGATCGGTGATCGGACTGGGCCGGCTGATCCGCCCGTCTTTTTCGAAGGCCACGTAGTACGAATAATTCCCGCTGAGCAGCGTGGTATTCAGGGCGGGTCCCAAACCGGCGTCGGCCGTGGCGTCGGTATAGCTCGCCGTCCCCATGGCGACTTCATCGACGTATTGAAAATCGCCGCCGCCCGCCACACGGCGGTAGATGCGGATGTGCGAATACGTGCCGCTGCCGTCGGTGGGGAGGTTCCCCAGTACGACCGAATCCTCTCCCGCCCCCACGGTGTACGTTCGCGTGCTGGAAGGCACGCCCTCGCTGAAAGCGGGCGGATCCGAGGGCGGAGGCGGCGAATACGCCCCCGTGGCGTACACCAGGCGGTACTCGTACGTCGTGCCGGGTACCAGACCGCCGCCGGACGCGGCGCCGCTGAGCAGCATCCCTCCCACGCTCGGCTCCGAGGCATACGCCACGTCGGCTTGGGTAGTCGGACGGGTATAGCGTCCGTCGCCCAACACGCCCGTTTGGATCCGCGCGGCGGTAGTCGCCAAGTCTCCGGTCGGCGAAAGGGTCCCCTCCAGATAAACGTTTTCCGTCGCCTTGGCGACCGCCTCGGAGCCTAGCGGTATCGTGATCGAGGAAAGATCCGTCCGCTGTACTTCGAAATTGTCGTCGATCCCGTAACCCAACACCCGATTCCCGGTGATCGTGACCAATTCATTGGCCGAATTCAATTTGAAAATACCGTTGCGGGTATAGAGTCGCTCATTCTGCTGCCCTTCCACGATGAAAAAACCATCTCCCTGAATCGCCATATCCGTGGGATTGGAGCTGATCTCGATCGTCCCCTGATTGAAGTTGGGGGTAATATCGGCCACCATCGTTCCCAAGCCGATTTGGCGAGGGTTGGTACCGCCCGTGTCGTCGGTCGGCATGGCGCCCAAGGCCAGGGTCTGCAAGAATTGCGTGGCGAACGCCACGTTGGAGGCCTTGAACCCCACCGTGTTCGAGTTCGCCAGGTTATTGCCGACCACGTCGATCGTGGTCTCCGAGGCCGTCAAGCCGGTCAAGGCCGTCGTCAAGGCTGATGCCAAGCCCATGGTCGTTCCTCCCTGTGTGTGG
>JAAZNR010000842.1 GCA_012798155.1 Thermogutta sp.
ATCGTGCGCACGGATCTGCCCGGCTATGAAACGATCCGCGTGCCGGTCCTGGGAAAGGTCGAATAATCGGCCGTCGTCGAGCGCCCTTGGGGGCGCGGCATCCATCGCGGACCGCCGGAGAATCACGGCCTACCGGTCGCGATCTCCGAAGCCCTCTTCTCCTTGACGGCGAACAATCGCGTCAACGTGGCCACGTAAAGCACGCCGTTCGCGGCCGTGGGGGTGGAAGCCGTGGGGCTTCCCAGGTCGATCTCCGCCAAGATGCGTTTTTCCTTGCCGGCCGCGAAAATGTAGAAATCACCCCGCCGCGAACCGACGTACGCCTTACCGTCGGCTACCAGCGTGGAACCGAAGGCGTCGCCGCGCATCGTGTGCGTCCAATAGGGCCGGCCGGTCTCCGCGTCCACGCAATGGACGGTCCGTCCGCAATCGGCCACGAAGGCCAGGCCCTCGGCAATCGACGGCGTGGAGCAGCAGTGTTCCTGGAGGGGATAGGACCACAAGAGGCCCGTCTCCGTGGCATCCCCCTCTTCCCGTGCGTCGATGCACTGAAGCCAGGCCTCCCGCTTGCCCCACCAGATGTCGCCGCCTACCGTCACGTAGATGCGACCGTTTTGAAAGACCGGCATGCTTTTAATGTTGCTGGGACTGAGGCGTCGGTTGCCGACGTATTGATGGACGCCCTCTTTCGGAGCCTGGGGATCGCAATCGAAGCGCCAGACGCGCTTCAGGGTTCGCACGGGACCCTCGGGAAGGTCTTGCGGTAACGCCTCGAAACCGTACAGCACGCCGTCCCCGCCCGCGAAAAACACGACCCGCTTTCCCCCGATCGCGCCCAAGGCCGGCGAAGACCACGTGGCGTGGAAGATTCTGGGGCCGATCCTCTCACCGTCTTGGGCGACCAATCGGCCCGTCTGCTTATCGAGCACAATCAGGCTGGGGGCCTCCGGCGCGCGAATCTTGCGGTGCGTATTGTCGACGCCGTTGCCTGTGTTGACGTACAAGAATCGCCCGTCCAACAAGATCGAGGCATGTGCTCCATCATGCGGATAACTCCCCACCTCTTGCGGCATGTCGAAGAGCCAAAGGATGTCGGCATCCTTTTCGGTGACCTCGAGGGGCGGCTCGTCGGGCCCCGCCGTGTGCCGGCCTTCGTCTTGATAAGGCCCGTCGTTGCCGTCGCTTTGTCCGTGCACGTCCAGGCAAACGACCTCGAAACGATTGGTCACGGTGTAGAGGCGGTCGCCGTCCACGGTGGGCGGGGAGCACATGCCGATCCGCGGCCAATCCATGTAGGGGTCATCGCCCAATCGCGGCACGGCCAATTGCCACTGCAATTCGCCCGACCCTTCCTCCAGGCACAGAAGCACCGCGCGGTCGCCTTGGATGCGGGGATCCCGCGGTCGGGCGTTGTTGGCCCCGATATAGACCCGCCCGTCCGCCACGATCGGCGAGGAGTAATTATCCGTGCCCAAGTCCGCCGACCAGAGCACGTTTTCCCCGCTTTCGGGATCGAACCGCGCCGGCAAGTCCTTCTCCGCCGATACCATGTTGCGGGTAAAGCGTTCGCCCCACTGCGGCTGGTCCACGGCCAAAGCCATTCCGCCGAATGCCGCGAGGACCGGCACCGCAAGAATATGGAATCCGCTGTTCGAACGACGGGAACCGAACCTCGGGAAACGGCGGGCGAACATGCGGGGACCTCATAAAGGCACAGGACGGCGCGGCGGAGGACGTTTCCTCAGCCTACGCACTTTCGCGGCGAAATCAAGAGTCGGTGACGGTCGTGTCGGCAACCAATGGAAATGCCCCCATTTCGACACCGTTGGAAATGCCCCCTCATGGTATCGAAGGGGAGAGAAGGGGGTAGGGGACTTCCATCAAAACGCGGATTTGCCGGATCGAGTCCCGCCAATGGTGGTACGATGCACGGGGTCCGCCCAGAGATGACACGACGGATGGTCGCGCCATGACGTGGCCGAATGCCCGATGAAAAAGGCTCGTGCGGCGGATATGTAGGGCGAGCCTGTGCCGGCGGCCGTCAAGAGTTTTTACGCTTGCCTTTCAGATCGACCGACACCCAGGGCGAAAGATCGACCGACACCCAGGGCGAAAGCCGGTCGGCAGGCTTGCCAATACGCCCGTCGGCAGGTCCGGCGGAAAGACCGGCGGCAAGAATGGGAAGACCCTCAAGCGGGACGTGGAGAAGCGATTTACCAAGCCTTGTTGCAGTCGGGGCGACTGGATTTGAACCAGCGACCTCTTGGTCCCGAACCAAGCGCTCTAGCCAGGC
>JAAZNR010000009.1 GCA_012798155.1 Thermogutta sp.
AGGGAAGCGCCTTTCAGATCGAGGGCGATGATTCGGGCGACCGCGGGGTGGGGCGGCTCCGGTGGCGCAGTCACGCTCCATGGCCAGGCGACGGCGATGCCGAAGAGACTCGCCGTCCACGCCAAGAACGCAATCGCCCTTGGAATCATTCGTGTTCTGCGTTGCCGAAGACGCACAGGGTGGACATCCCGATCACGCTGCGTCAAAATGCTTGCGAAACGATCCTGCCGGACATGGGACCGGCCCGCGTGTCCCGATTTTACGCCGGTATCGTGGACGGCTTTGCCGTAGGGCTGAGTGCGAGAAAACTACGCTGGCGAGCGATTATCACGACTGCCAAAGGGTGACAAAAAACGTTTTGGCGCTGACGCGCGTGAGCCGCCGGCCGCGCGTCAACCGAGCCTGTATGCCGCCGAAAAACGATACGTCAAGGGGTGCAATCCTTGCGGCATCCATGCTCCTCCACAGCCGTGAGCGGAGGATGAGGGATTCCTTTCGTGGTGGGAGAGGCACACGGTGCCTCTTCATCTACTTTTCGACAAGCGGAACCGATCGGTCGAAGATTCCCTGGTGCGATGTCACAATGAGAACCGCCGAAAATCCTTCGAAGAGCGTTTCGATCCATGCTTTCGGCACATGCCGACTGTGCAGTACACATGCCGGCTCGCGTTGCGACCTTGACGAGTTGCGACCTTGAAAAGCGGAGTGAGCACCACCCAAGCCAGGGCGGGAAGGTGAATAGGCGGTCCGCGGCTCGGGTACGCGCAGAGCTTTTCACGACCGCGGCGACCGTGCCCGGCTGCAAGGTCCGGGAGTCGATATCCGGAAAACCGAATCGGAAAACGAAACGGCCGCAAGCCTGAAATAGACTCGCGACCGATTCGTGAAGGAGGCGGGAACTTGAAGACTCGTTTATGTTTCGTACTTGTGCGAAACGAGATTCGCCCGGCCGGCGCCGGCGGCAGTCGTCACCGCTTGGAGAACTGCGTGCCGCGACGCGCGCCTCGTAGCCCGTATTTCTTGCGTTCCTTCTTTCTCGCGTCGAAGGTCAAAAGGCCGGCATCGCGAAGGGGCTTCGCCGTTTCCTGGTCCAGCTTTGCCAGGGCGCGGGCGATTCCCAGCCCGGCGGCGTCCGCCTGACCGGAAATGCCGCCGCCGCGGACGCGAATGATGACGTCGTACTGATCGCGCCGCCCTACGATTTCCAGAGGGCGAATGACGGCCCGTTGGCACGATTCGACGGGGAAATACTCCTCGAAGGGGCGATCATTGACGACAATCCTACCCTCGCCGGGGCGAATACGAACTCGCGCCACCGAAGTCGCTTTACGGCGACCGGTTCCCACGAAGTCATTTGCGCCGCTGCCTGGAATCAATTTCGATGCCATAGTCCGCCGGTTATCTCTTTAATGCCTAGTCGAGGGACACAAAAATGCCTGGTTGAGGGACACAAACTTCGGAAAACGAACTTCCTCGCGGCCGCATCCGTGCCGCTAAAGTCGCAATTCGTAACCGTCTTCACCCCTTGCGACGGTAGGAACGATGCAATTTTTCCGGTCGCCGCTTATTTTTCCGGTCTTCGCTTGATGTGCCTACGAATTTCGCCCGATGAGCGGACGTCCAAGTGCACCGGTTCCCTTGCGGCCCAGCTCCAAAGGCTCGGGCTGCTGCGCTTGGTGAGGATGCTCCGGGCCGACGTAGACCTTGAGCTTGCTTAACATCTTGCGGGCGAGCCGATTCTTCGGCAGCATACGGCGGACCGCCTCGGTCAAGATAGCCGCAGGATCTTTCTCGCGACGTTCTTCGGCGGTCTCGGAACGCAAACCCGAGTATCCCGTGAACCATGTGTAGCGTTTTTGCCGCCATTTCTTGCCCGTAAACACCACCTTCTCGACGTTGGTGACGATCACGAAATCGCCGGTATCCACGTGGGGAGTGTAGGTCGGACGATGTTTCCCCATCAGGATCATCGCGATATCGGATGCCAAGCGTCCGACGACCTTGCCCTCGGCGTCCACCACAAACCATTTCGGCCGCACGACGGCAGGTTTGGCCAGGTAGGTTTTTATCAGGGCCGGTTTTCTTTTCATTTCAGTCGCTCGACGCACGGGCAAACGGCTTGCCCGTGAAATAGAAAACGGTACACTTGACTTTTGCACTGACGAAATACCGACCCTTGCCGGTTAAGGGCGGACCCTCCCAGGCTCGAGTCGGAACTATCAATTTAGAAAACAACGCCCCGCAACGCAAGTGGGGCGGGGCGAAGCGTGAGCGGTCCGGTTACTCAGAGCACCGCGGCGACAACGAATGACGCGATCGTGAGCCGAGATGCGTCACACGCTCGGGAACCGCCGCCGATTCCGCAATCGCCGTGGAACAAGCCCCTGGTTCCCGTCTTTTTCGCCTTGGCGTCGGGGATTCTTGTCGATGCATTCATCGTTCCCCGCTTCCCTTTGTGTTCGCTTACGGACCCCTTGGGCGGCCGGTTATCAATGTACACGGTAGCGGGCGCGTTGCTGCTGCTTCTGTGGGGGTTGCTGTTTCATTCTCAACGGCCTGCCGCCTCTGGATTCTCGCTCTTCCTGTCGATTGTCTTCCTGGGATCGGCCCTCCATTACCGTCACGCGAACGTTTTTCGGCTCGATGAGATCGGCCGGTACGCCCTTCGGGATCCGATCCGGACTGATGGGAGGGCGGCGGAGAGAGCGGACGATTCTCCAGCCGATCAGGCGGACCGTATCGAGGACCATGCCGCCGCGCCGATTTGCTTGGAAGCGGTGGTGACGGCCGTCCCGGAGCTGATTCCGCCGCCGGGGCCCGGCAGGCGTCCGTTTCCCGTACCCTGGGAAAACGAACCGACAATGATCTTGCCGTGCCGAGTGACGTCTGTTCGAGACGGCTCGGCTTGGCGGCCGGCATCGGGGCGGATTTACGTTTATGTTACAGGGATTGCGCGAGGGCCTTTGCCGGGAGATCGGATTCGGCTTACGGGACAGATCATCGGACCGCGGGCGCCTGCCAACCCCGGGGAATTCGATCTCCGCAGTCATCGACGCGCGGATCGCGTCCTCGCGCAGGTCTACGGCACTGTCGGGCAGGGCGTCCAGGTGGTTCAGCGAGGGTCTCTCTGGGACCCGCGGCGGTCCTTGGCGGTGGTTCGCCTCGCCGCCGCCGACGCCCTGGATCGGTACATCTCCCCGCCCCAAGCGGCATTGGCCAAGGCATTGCTTCTGGGCATTCGTCGCGAAGTGGACGACGAGTTCGAGGAGCAGTTGCTCCGGACGGGGACGATTCATCTGCTCGCCATTTCGGGGCTGCATGTCGGCATCTTTGCCGGTGTCGTGGTGTTCGCTCTGCGACGGTTGAGAGTGCGACCCCGCGTACGTTATCTGACGGCGGTTGTCGCCGTGGCGGCCTACCTTGCCGTGAGCGGCGGGCAGCCTCCGGCCGTCCGGGCGGCGATCATCCTGGGCACCTATTTTTTCGGCAAAGCGATTCTACGGCGGTCCTCCGGTTGGAATTCTCTGGCCTTGGCCGGAATCGTCGTACTGGCCTGCAATCCTTGCGATCTTTTCCGGGTAGGCCCGCAACTGTCCTTTCTCAGCGCGGCGGTCCTGATCGCCTTCGGGCGGAGAATCCTGCGGGAAGAATCCGTGGACCCGCTGGAGAGGCTGATTCTCGAGTCCCGCCCCGGATGGCAGCGGTTTTTGATCGGGCTGGGGAAAGCGGCGGGGCAATCCTTCGCGATCAGCGCCGTCTTGTGTTCCGTGACCGCCCCGCTGGTCATGGCTCGTTTTCACGTCGCTGCGCCGATGGGGATGATTCTCACGCCGCTCTTGCTGCCGTTTCTGTCGCTGGTCCTTGCGGCCGGCTTTCTGCTGATGCTGATCGGTCCGTGGTGCGGGCCGATCGCTTGGTTGTGCGGCACGGCGTGCGATGCGACGCTGCACTTGATCCGGCTGATGGTCGAGCTTGGCAGTGCGGTCCCTTACGGATCGCTGTGGCTCCCCGGGCCGCCCGATTGGTGGCTGATCGGCCTCTACGCGATTGGCGGGGCGGGGGTGTTCGTGACGCATCCTCGCGTCAACAGAGGCGTTTTTGCGGCCGCCCTGGCGTCGTGGGGACTGCTGCTGTTCTCCTATGAGTTCGTGTCCTTGCGCCAGTCCCGCGGACATTTGGAATGCACGGTGTTGTCGGTAGGACACGGGGAGGCCGTCCCCATTCATCTCCCGGACGGCAGGACGCTGCTTTACGACGCCGGCAAGCTGCTGGGGGATCGAATGGCCGCTCGGACCGTCGCCCATTACTTGTGGCATCGAGGAATCACCCACATCGACGCGATCGTGATTTCGCACGCCGACTTGGATCATTACAACGCCGTCCCCAAGCTGACGGAGTACTTATCGATCGGCGTCATCTATGTCGAACCCCGCATGCCCCAATCCAAGGAACCGTTCGTAAGAGAACTGATCGAGCTGGTTCATCGGAAAGGGATCCCTCTGAAGACGCTGGCGGAAGGTTGCGAGGCCCGGCCGGCGGAAGGCCTGCATATCTCGGTGCTGCATCCGCCCGCGGATTGGCCTGAAAGGGACGACAATGCTCGCAGCTTGGTCCTCCGGTTGCAATTCGGGGGGGAATCGCTGCTGCTAACGGGCGATTTGGACGGCCGCGGCGTGGAACGGCTCCTCGAGCATCCGGAGGCGGCCTGTTCGGTCTTGGTCGCACCGCATCACGGCAGCAAGAACGGCAATCCGCCCTCGCTCGCGCAACGCCTTCGCCCGCGAATTGTGGTGATGAGCAACGCGATACCGCCGGCGCGAAGCGTGTCCGAGTCCTATCGTGCGGCAGGCTGCCGCATCTATGAAACGCGACGTGACGGCGCGGTGACGATTGTTTTGGGCGGTCGCCAAGCGGAGATTCGACCGTTCCACCGCGGCAAGGACTCCGGATGAGTCGCGGCGAGTCCCCCTGCCGCCCGGACCTCTCGGTCGGGGCGAGAGAACCGCGAACTCCGGCGGCAACCGGCCGATTCCCCGGCCGGGCACCCTCCGCCGCGTCCGGTTTTAGCCTCAATGGCTCAGAGCCTGTCTTCAAATGTAATTCCGTACCGCGGTTGTCTCAAACCGGTTGA
>JAAZNR010000115.1 GCA_012798155.1 Thermogutta sp.
AGGGAGTTGTCGCTATACGAATTGTTTTTGTTTTTCTTCCTCCGCGTCCTCGGCGTCCTCCGCGTTTCATAATTCTCCCTCTCCGTGCCTTTGGCTTTCAAGGCGGCCTCTGGTCTCTGCGTTTCAAAGCGACCGGATTCGGTGCAATCATGTGGCGTAACTTCCGGGCTGATCCTTGCCCGCGTGATCGTCGTCCCCTCTGCAACTGGCAGTTTGTTGGCAGGGCTTCCCAGTTCGCCCAACTTCAGTCCACGGATACACGATTCCTCTCAATATTCTCTGACAGGCATTTTCTCTCGCTCCGGCCCGTAGCACAAATCGCCGAATGTACCCCCGGATTGTCTGCCCACGCTTGTAGGCCGGCGCCGGTTTCCTCTAAACTCGAGAAAGTGCCTGAGGAAATCATTTATCCGGGGGATGGTGAAATACCTCTTTAAGCTGCTCTCCTCCGCAGTTCGAGATGCCGTCCTTTGCAGTTCGAGGTGGATCAAGATGCCGAGAAAAAAAACGAAGAGTCCCGAGACCGGTACGGCGACCGCCGCCGCGGCGCTGGATGAGCGGGATCAACGCACCTTGGAGCGAATCGCGGGGTTGGCCGACCACGTGATCACGGCCGCCCGGGCGGGGAGGGACCCTTACCTCGATATCCCGTCCCGCACGCTTTCCAACGTGCATTACAACCGCAAGAAGCGATTCATCGAGATGGGCAACGCCCGCAACCGGCGAAACCTCTTCAATTTGGCGCAAGCCAAGAGCTATATGCAGACGATGCTGGTGGCGAGCGGTTGCAAACGCTTGATCGAGCAGGGCAAGACGACCAGCATCCGTGGTTTGTTCTACCTTCTCAAGCACACCATCGAGGGGACTCGCGAGGAGACGTTCGCCTCGCAGGAGGAGTGCGATCCGGTCATCGAAGACGTGGAGGTGACGCTGAACGCCCTCCGCGAAGAGCTGCACGTCTACGCCAGCAATCGCGGCGCCATGGTCGGCGAGATCACGCTCCGCGACAGCGGGGACGAGATCGATTGCACGCGGATGGGGTCCGGCGGTTACTCCATTCCCTCCATTGTGGAACCGAGCGTGATCCAGTTCGTGAAGTGCAACGCCGAATTCATTCTGCACGTGGAAAAGGACACGGTGTGGCGCCGCTTCAACGAGGACAAGTTCTGGCGGAAACACAAGTGCATCTTGACGCACGGCATGGGGCAGCCTCCGCGCGGCGTGCGGAGACTGCTGCACCGCATGCATCACGAGTTGGGGCTGCCCGTCTATTGCCTCTTGGATAACGATCCCTGGGGGTATTACATCTATAGCGTGATCAAGCAAGGCTCGATCAATCTCGCCTACGAATCCCAGCGGATGGCGATTCCCGACGCCCGATTCTTGGGGCTTCGCTCGTTCGATTTCGAGCGCTGCGGCCTATCGGAGAGCGTGATCATCCACTTGACCGATACGGACCGCAAGCGGGCGAAGCAGATCATGGAATATCCGTGGTTCGCCCACAAGAAGGCGTGGCAGGAGGAAATCAAGAAGCTGCTGGACAACGGCTTCAAGCTGGAGGTCGAGGCCTTGATCTCCAAGGACATCAGCTACGTGACGGAAGTCTACGCCCCGCAACGCCTCCGCGACCGAGATTGGCTGGATTGAGGGCGAAGAAAGGCAGGCCTTACAATTCGGGCGACGCTTTGCCGCGGGCGAGTGATTCCGCCAGCCATTGAAGATACGGCGGGTGCCCGTCGCTGATGGGAAGGACAAGGATTTCCGGCACCTCGTAGGGGTGCAAGGCGGCGATGCGCTCTTGGAGCCTCGGCCAGGACTCGCCGTCGGTCTTCAATAGCAGCAGCCACTCCTCGCCGCTCTCGACGTTTCCCTGCCAGCGGTAAACGCTGCGAATGGG
>JAAZNR010000843.1 GCA_012798155.1 Thermogutta sp.
CTTGCTTCGCGACGCTGCCACCACCAGCTTACGCTGGTGGCTCACATGTTAGCGCAATGACGTTTCGGCGTGTTTCCACCCAACGGCTTACGCCGGCGGTTCATCCAGCGCCGACGAAAACGTCGTCTCGGCCAGGGGGCACGCGACGGCCGGGCGGACCGTTCCCTCCGGAGCCCCGCCGACCCGGCGGCCGCTTCGCCCCTCCCACCGCGCCTCCAGCGATTCCAGCTTGCGGCGCAAGTCCTGCAGCGTGCTGATGACCACGGCCAGCCGGGCATGGACCGTCATCAGCCAGGGCAGCAGCAGCATCAGCCAGGTGGAAAACAGCCCCAGAATCAGGCCCCATTCGGTACTCGTCATGATCGATGCTCCCAACCGGCGGTACAGCACGGCCGAATCCCTTATGCCCGGCGTATCCCTTATGCCCCGGCGGATCGGCCCGCGGCGGCCTCCGCGGGTTCTTCGCCGGCCCTTGGGCGGACGCGGCGTCCGATCAGGCGGACGGCGGCGCGGGCGGCGAGGATCACGGCCAGGGATGGCGGCCCGCTCCAACCCAACGCCGTCAAGAGCCGCGGCAGCCAGGTCTCCACGGCGTCCGGGCCGCGCTCGGCGATCCATTCGCCGGCCACTTCCCGGACCACGCCGCGGAGGTTGTCCTTGCCGACGACGGCCTCGGCGGCCTCCACGCGTTGCCGCAACTGCGCCACGGCGGCGGCCGCGGCCTCGACCACCTTGAGCCGTTCGCTCAAGGCCCGCGTCTCGGCCCGTTGCGCGGTCTCGCTCGCACCCAAGCGCTCGGCCAGGGCCTGCAAGCGTTGCCGCAGACCGGCCGCTTCGGCCGCCCCTTCCGGCTCCGGTTCGGGTTGGCCGGCAACGTCGCCCGGCGGCAAGGGACGCGGACCGTCGCCCGGGTCGCGGGGCGGCAACGGCTCGGGCAGAGGCTCGGGCAGAGGCTGGGGCAGAGGTTCGGGCAAGGGGGCGGGCGGGGGGTCGGCCCGAAAGAGGCCTCCCAGCCGGGCCAGGAACGCCCGGATTCGTCCGCAGTAGCTCCCCACCGTCCGCGTGCCGTCGGTGCCCCACAAGACGCCGGCCAAACGGCCCTGGGCATCGAGGATCGGCCCGCCGGAGTCGCCGTTCTCGGCCCCGCCGCTGATTTGCAGGGTTTCCCGCCCGGCAAGCCCCGCCGTGTGCACGTATCCCAGCACCCGGCCCGACCTCACCTGGAGCCGGCCCGCCGTGCCGTATCCGCAAAACGTGACGGCCTCGCCCGCCGCCGGCACGTCCCCGCGGATCGGCAGCGGATCGGCCGAGGGCGCCGCGATTTCCAGCACCGCCAGGTCGCCTTCGCGATCCCATCCCAGGACGCGGGCGGCATACGCGCCCTCGGCAAAGCTCACCGTCACACGGCCGACGCCGTCCCGAAACAGGTGGGCACAGGTCAGAACCCAGCCGCGGCGGTCGTCCTTGGCGATCAGCGTCCCCGTCCCGTAGGCCGTCATCCCGCCCCGCAGCTCATTGGCGATTCGCGCCACGGCGGCCCAAGGGGCCTTTTGATACGAGCCGGCCCCGGCGTCCCAACCCGGTCGAGGCACGAGCGGGACCGCCGTTTCCGGCACCGCAGGGGGAACCGCCGTTTCCGGCACCCCGGGCGGGTCCGCCGTTTCCGGCGCGACGCCGACGGGGATTCCGCACCGGCCGCCGGGACAGCCGCCCGCGCGGGCGACCTCCGGCGGCGCCGCCAGGCTCGCGATCACGAGCGAGAGGAAGATCACGGCGGCGGGCACGATTCGCTCGCCCCAACTCCGCGGAGGCGGGGGCGACGGGGCACCGCCGCCGTCCGGCAGCAAGGTGCAGCGGTAGCGGAGGAAGGCGCTGCGGGCCAGGTCGGCCGGCTCCGTCATGCGGTCGGCCAGATTGGGGACCGGGTCCACGCCGCCGCCCGCCCGCAAGGCCTCGGCACAGGCCTGACTGCAAAACGGGGCCGACGCCTCGCCCTCCGCATCGCTCGTAGCCGGGGGCAGGATCAGCCGCAGCAGCGGCAGGCGCCGCAATGCCAGGGCGAACAGGGCGCGGTAGCCGTAGGGGCGGCCCATCCAGCGACGCATGTAGCGGACCGCGCCGCGGCGATCGAAGTCCGGCCGCAGACCGTCGGGATCGGCGGCGTACACATCGATCCGGCCGGGATGGCGGTCCACCCGGCTTTCCAGCGTCACGGCCCGGCCGCCGTATCCGCCCTGCACTTCCAAGCAAAACAGATCGCCGTCCCACCAAGCGGCCAAGGCGGCGTGATTGTGAATCC
>JAAZNR010000116.1 GCA_012798155.1 Thermogutta sp.
TCGCGACCACCTCAAGAAAACCCGATAAACAACGCACTTTCTTGCGTTTCTCGGACCGCGACGGGGAACCCGTTCGTGGCCGTTGTTGCCGAAACTGTTGCCGGCGGACCGCCGTTTCGGCCTACTGAGCAGACAAACCACAGGTTCCGGCCTACTTTCCGCTTGACTCGCCACCGTCGGGGGGTGTGTCGTCGTCGCCGTCCTCGGCGTCCGGGTCCTCGCCTCGATTGACGTGATCCAGCCAGAAGCCAGGTGCGAGCGCCGCTTCGGCCGCCAGCGACTCGGCCTTGCGTTCGACGGGATCGATGCCGCTTAGCTCGGCGGCCGCGATGTCGGACAGGCTCGGGGGCGTCGGGCCGAGCAGCAAGGTGGCCAACCATTGGGCCGCCTTCAAGTCGCCGCCCTCGGCACGCTCAAGGGCCGCACGCACGATTCGCTCCCAAGCCTCAGGGGGCACCACGTGCGACGCAATGGCCACGTAGGTTTGCTCCGTAGCCCGCTTCGGTCTACCCGGTCCGCCCCTCCATCCGCGGCGAAATCGTCCGCGCTCGTCTCGATCAGCATCACCCATCGGCAAGCCTCGCCTTCAACCATCGGTGCAAGAAGTGCCGTGCTTCGCGATCCGTCATCCCCTCCAGCAGCTCGCCCGTGGGCGTGCCTTGCAGGCCCCACACCGCCACGACGAGAGAACCCAACGTCGGCGGCACCTCACCGGCCGCAACCGCCTTCAGCCAGCGACGGGCGCTCGCCACGCCGCCTTCGGAAAGCTCAACGGCCGCCGCGACTCCGGGGTTCCGCCGTAGTCTCCGAATACTGCCGCTTTCCTCTGGCGTTAATCCCATATTCCTGCCAATTAAATGGTCAAGAATCCCCGCCGACGGGTGGATTTCGACGTAATGGCCTCTAGCTTCGATTCTCTTGCGTCGTGGTTGCGTCATGTCCTTTTCCTCATCGTACGCTCTTCCGTCGCACGGACGGGGCCGTTTCCGCGCCGTGTCATTGTCACAATACCAATCCGGGTACCAGGGAACCGAAATCGTAACCCGGCCTAGCGAACCTTATGCAGGGCGGCACGCGAAGCGGCCAGTGACTCGGTCCACGATTCATGGTTCGGGTACCCCCCCCACCCACTCCCGCCGTGTAGTGCGCCCCCGCACGTTACACGGCGGGTACCTTTTCCTACCGGAACGGTAGTTCTGTATAGGCGGTCATCAGTGTCCGGGGTGGCGGTCACCAGTGTCCTAACTCGCGTGGGTGGTACTACCCCCCGGCCATGCAATCGGCCACAGGTAATACTCCGCAATGCGCCCTTGTTTCGCCTTGCGACGGTTCGATACCAATCGTTTGCGACGCAGCCCGGCTAGGGCACGTCTTACAGTCCGAACCGACAAACCGGTTTGCTCCGCCAGTCGCGATTCGCTCACCCGAGCATACCCCGTTTTGGTTTGGTAGTGACGAAATAAGCACAGCCACACGACCACTTCGGCGTGTGTCAGTCCCCGCATGGTGCGATCCACGAACATGTTCAGCCAGCCGAAGCGGTCCAAGCTCGGCACGCTCCCGCGGCCGCGTTGTCCTTTCTCGCGAGCCGGCCGCGTGCTGTTGTAAACGGGACCGACCCACGCCACGAGCCTTTCCGCTTCGGCGGGTGTCAAGATTTCGATTTCTCGTGGATCGCAATTCACGATTACCTCGCCGTCGGCGTGTTTCGCCAGAGAGCCGCCAGGTCGTCGGGATCGGGTTCGCGTTTCTCGGCACGTGGCCGTGGTTCTCCGCCGTCCGGCACAACGTCGAACCGCATACGTGGACCATCGAACCGCAGCCGCAGGTCTTGTCGGCGGCCGTAGCGGCTCTTCACGTGCCGCAGGTTCACGACGTTTTCGTCGCTTTTATCCGGGATCAGCAGGTACGCGTCGTCCGCTCCAAACTCCAATTCACTGGACTCCCGAAACGACGCCAGATTCAGGCCGGCCGCGTCGTACCCGTTACGTCCGGTCTTGTCCCGTACGCGCCCGACCGCGGCCACGGCCAGAATCGCGGCTCCACCGTCCGCGAATCGCCGCAAATCGCTCATCACCGCGTTGATCGACTCCCGGCGGCTCCGGTGATCCCCCGGCGGCTCGAACCTTTGCAGGTAGTCGAGGACGAGAAGATTCGCTTGCACGGCGTCCGCCGCCGTAGCCATGTTTTCCAGCGTGAACGGTGCCATGAGAAACGCCAGGCGATCCCCGACCGCGACCAGCTTTTCCACGGCCCGCCGCGCCCGTTCCAGTTCACGTTTGTCCAGTGTACGTTCGTGCAATCGGGTCACGTCGATCCCAGCCAGCCGCGCAACGATGCGGTCCAAAAGCACGGCTACCGGCATTTCGACGTTCGCGACAATCGCTCGCACGCCGGGATTCAAAAGAACCGCATCCACGCTCCATTGCAAAGTCAGACCCGATTTCCCCGTGTTCGGAGCGCCCCCCAAAAGCACGATTCGGCCGGGGCCGATGGCCACCGAATCCCAGGCCGCGGGGCCTACCGGCCAGCGAATCGGACGCTCCCCGGACTGGATCGCGCCCAGCCAAGATTGCAGGGCATCGCCGATTGCGATATATCGCGACGATTCAGGCATGTTGTCCGGTCCTCGTCAATTCCAGCAGCAGATCACGCGCGCGGTTTATGGCCTTCATTTCGGCATTCGACCCGCATCGCAAATCGGGGTGAAACTCCCGTGCCAAGCGTCGATACCAAGTCCCGATGATCCCCTCGTTCAGGTCCGCAGCGGTTTTGTGCCATGTCGCGTACATGCGGTTGAGTTCAACGTCCAGGCTTTGCCGCTCGGCAGCCAGCCGTTCGCAGTCGCGAGCCAGCCTCTCCCATCGCTGTTCAAGGTCGCAAATCCCGAGCCTCAGTCTGATCGCCTCCCTCAGCGTCGCCCGCGGATTGGCGTGATCCAGCACCCATGCCAGGTAGCTTTCGGGGATGTCCTCCAAGTCCAGGCCGCGGTATTTTCCAAACGGCATTCGCATGATGGATTCACCCTAGTCCTTGCGACCCCTCGACCCGTGTTCGATCCCGCACTTGATTTGTCGCTCAACCTCCGCCGGCGGCAGGCCGCAATCCAGGCCGGGATCGAGCAGCAATTCACGGATCACCGAGCCGGGGACGCCATGTTCCGCCAGGTTCGCGGCCGACGAAAAAAGCATCCGATGCCGATCCCCGACGGATGGCAAACTTCCACGAATCAGTTCTTTCGTGAGCCGATTCAGTCGCCCCTCGCCGTCGGTGCGGAACGCCGCTTTCCCGTCCGCTTCGGCGCGAGTCTCTTGCTCCGCTCCGCTCCAATCGTCCACAGCCGTGGGATTTGGCGGCGGGAACGGTGGCAGTGTTACGGGGAACGGCGCTTTGGCCTTTTCCAAAACCCGTATTGGGTCGGACAACTCCGCGAAGCGGGTATGAACCTTGTGCAACCCAGTTTTCTCGTGCCGCGAGTTCGGACTCCGAAGCAACCGTATGCGGTCATAAATGCCGGCGTCGATTTCCACTCCCGCGATCATGGCCAGGTGCTCGGCCAGGCCGCGACACGTCCGGTGAAACTCATTCGACGGTGGTGGACTGCCGCACAGGCTCAGCGGCACGCCGACATGAAAGCCTTTTCGGCCGCTAAAGAACAGCAACAGATTGTCGGGTCCGACGCCGTAGCGATTAGCTATCGCCTCGACCAATCGCCGCGTCCCGTCGGCCGCGAACCCGATATGCTCGGCGTCAATGTCGAACCAGAGCCATTGGCTCCAGGTCGGTCCGGCGTATCCTTTGGTCGTGCCGTGGGATTCCAGATAGGACCGAAAGTCCTCGCCGAAGCGAAACGCCGACATCCAGGCCGGGGCGACAAGATCGGCTCGCGGGTCGCATTGGCAGTAGGCCGCGAAAGCCTTATCCCAGTTCACCGGCCGACGACTCGCCGACGTTCGACCCAGCACGCGGAAGCCGAACGGAAACATGGCGTCCCCTCGTCAAAACGGGATGTTGTCCGGATCAGCGTCCGCTTCGTGTGTGCTCCCAGTCCCGTGCGTTTCCTCCGGTGCGAACGGCTCGCCGTCGTCGTCGGCGGCCGCCTCAAAGGACCGCACTTCGTTCCAGACTGTCCCGTCGTCGGCCGTTCGCGAAACGACTCGAACGTTGCAAAGGATTTTCGGGGTAGCCGGCCGTAGCAGAGCTTCGAAGTCGAGGATTCCGATCTTACCCAGGTCGCGTTTGGCAAACGGCATCGCATGCTTCGTTAACCAGGCAACGTAAGCGATTTGTCTTCCGGTATGTTCTCCACGTTCAATCTCGAATACCAA
>JAAZNR010000844.1 GCA_012798155.1 Thermogutta sp.
AGGCGATAAAGCAGGATTTGATCGATTCCCAGATCGGGCACCAGAAGGATTTCGCCGCCGGGCGAGAAGAGGGTTTGATGGGCGTGCGGGCCTTCCTGCCGCGATTGATTGGGGCCGGAACCTTCGTGTTGCACCACGCAGGAGCGGGGCCGCAAGCGGCCTTCGTCGTCCAGCGGCAAGACGCTGACGCTGCCGCTGCCGTAATTCGCCGTGACCAGGAATCGGCCGCTGGGTGACGCCGCCAGATGGCACGGGCCGGCTCCGCCCACGGCCTCCTGATTCAGCTCGCGGAGTCCCCCCGAAGCATCGTCGATGGCGAAGGCGCTCACGGCTCCACGATCCGGCCCGTCCGTTTGCCACAATTCGCTAACCGCATAGAGACGCGGCAACGTGGGATGGAGGGCCAGGAACGACGGATTCCGCGCCTCGGCGACCAATTTGGGGGCCGACAGCGTGCCCCGAGCCGTATCCATCTCGCATGTGTAGATGCCCCGACTCACTCCTTGTGTGTAGGTTCCGAGATAGACGCGATACACGGCGTTCTCTTCCGCTCGGCACTCTTGCCTTGGAAGGCCCGCCGACAAGAAAACCGTGCCCGCCGAAAGGGTCATCAGCAGAATCCCTACACTATTCCCAATCAGAATCCTCATGCTGCGAACTCCCGCTGTTTGGTGTTAGGAACGACGTTTGGTGTTAGGAAAGGCCCAAAAGCGTTTGCCGCGTGCTACGCCAACGTGAAATCGGGCAACGGGACGATTCGGCCGCCCTCCATCGCCGACTGGTGGGCACAAATGCCGACGCACGTCCAGTTGGCCGACTGCACGGCGTTGGGCCACGGATCGCGATCTTCCACCAAGGCCGAAACGAATTCGTGGACCAAATGGGGATGCGAGCCTCCGTGGCCGGCGCCCTGAATGAACGAGCGGTGTTGGGGATCGTGAATCGCCTGGGTAAATGCACGGATCGGTTCGGGCAAGAGGTGCGCGTAGTCGGGCGCCCGAATCTTGCTCGGGATCTCCGGTTCAGGCCTCTTGGCCGTGTGCAGGATGTGCGGCTCACCCTCGACCAAGGTCCACTCGAAACTCTTCTTGCTGCCATAGACGTCGAAGCTTTCCCGGTACTGCCGGGCCGTATCGTAGAGGAATCGCCAGATGTGGGCGGCGACGTCGGAGTCCTTGATTTTGATATGGCAGGATTCGATCGCGAAGGGATTGCCCGACTTCTCGCGAATCGCCTCGCGAACCCTTCCCGACCCGAAACAGGAGACGTATTCGGCCCGGCTATTCATCAAACCCAAGCACGGCCCGACGACATGGGTGGCGTAATGCATCGGGATCATGCGTTCCCAATATTCGGGCCAGCCGTCCATATCCTGCGTATGGGAAGCCTGAAGGTACTGGATTCGTCCCAACTCGCCCTTTTCATACATCTCCTTGATGAACAGGAACTCACGGGAATAGACGACCGTCTCGGCCATCATGTACTTCAAGCCGGTGTTGCGGACCAGCTCCACGATCCTCCGGCAATCCTCGACGGTGGTGGCCATGGGGACGGTACACATGACGTGCTTGCCCGCCTTGAGCGCCTCCACGGACATCCACGCGTGATCGGGAATGGGGGAATTGATGTGCACGAAATCCACGTTCGGATCAGCCAGGACATCCTCGTAGCGGTGATACCGCACGGGCACGCCGAAGGTATCGCCGATCTTTTGAAGGCGTTCCGTGTTTCGCTGACAAATAGCATACATCTCGGCTTGGGGATGCTTTTGGTAGATCGGGATGAACTCCGCTCCAAAGCCGAGACCG
>JAAZNR010000845.1 GCA_012798155.1 Thermogutta sp.
CCCGCAAGAGAGCTGCGCGTTCATCCCGGCCGATTCGCCGGACGAGGCGCGGTATCTGGCCGTGGTTTTGAACGGACCGGCAGGGCGGCTCCTGGGCGCGACGCAAATGTGCCGCGGTGGCAAGGGTTTTGGCTCGCCCGGCATGATCCGCACCTGGCTCCTGCCCCGCTACCGCGCGGAGGATCCGCGGCACCGCGCGGCGGCCCGGGCGTACCCCCAGGACGGGTCGCCGTCGCAAGCCGCGGATTACGCGGGCGGGGCCGTGCTCGGACTGACTCCCCCCGAGGTCGATCTCATCGCCGGCGCCCTGGCCGAGTGGGGGCGTTGATCGGCCGCGCGGCGGAGGCAAACATCGGGGCGGCCGGGGTCGTAGCAATGTAGGGACGACTGGGTGGCCGGCGTCATAGCGATGCAGGGACGAGTGGGTGGCTGGGGTCGGAGCGGAGCGCAGCCCCCAGACGCCCGTCGCGGAGCCGGAAAGGCTGCGGATCGTCAAACGCGGAGAGCCAGAGCGGCGCGGAGGAAGCAAGGCTATATTGGTATGCGCGACTCCGCGTTCGCTGCGTTTCCGTGCGAGAACCGGGAGACTTCCCGTGAACGGTTACCTCCATCCCTTCATTCGCCCAAGCCCCATCCATTCCACTCCCGGCGGATGTCGGGGCGAAGGAGCAACATGTTCGTCTATCAGCACGGACTACGTTTGACGGTGGCCGATCTGGCCATCGACACGCGGCGGCGGCACGCGCGGGCCTTCGTCTCGCACGCCCACTCCGACCATATCGCGCGGCACGATTACGTGCTGTGCACGGCCCCCACGGCGGCCTTGATGGAGCACCGCCTGGGGAAACGGACGGTCCGCATCATGGAGCCGGGCGAACCGATTTCCTGGGCGGGGGTGACGCTGACCGCCCTCCCCGCCGGACACTGCCTGGGGGCCGCCATGCTCCGCGTCGAGGCCGAGGGGCGATCGCTCCTCTATACCGGCGATTTCAAGCTCAGCCCCTCCGCCACCGCGGCCGCCGCGGAACCGGTGCGGGCCGACATCCTCATCATGGAAAGCACCTTCGGCATGCCGGAATACCGCATGCCGCCGCAAGACGAGGTCCTGGCGCAACTCGGCGACCTGCTGCGACGCATCCTGGAGAGCGAGGCCGTCCCCGTGATCGAGGCCTATTCCTTGGGGAAAGGGCAGGAGATCACCCGCCGCCTGCACGAGATGGGCTACCCCGTCGTGCAGCATCCGCGCGTCTGGGAGGTCAGCCGCATCTACGAATCCTTCGGCGTCAAGCTGGGGCGGTATCGGCGGTGGGACGGCACGATCGAGCCGGGCGAGGCGGCGGTAGTGCCGCCGCGAACTCGGCTGGAAATGCCCCGCCGCCGCCAGGTCCGGGTAGCCGTCACGGGCTGGGCCGTCGATCCCGCCGCCAAGTATCGCCTCGGCGTCGATCACGCCCTGCCGCTCTCCGATCACGCCGACTACGACGAGCTGCTGGAGATGGTGGAACGGGTGGCGCCGCAAGTGGTGTACTGCACGCACGGCTCCGAGGAGTTCGTCAACCGCCTGCAAGAGCTGGGCTGGGACGCGCGGCCGCTGGGGCGGTCCACGCAGCGGCGGCTGTTTTGATCGCGTGCTACCGCGTTGGATCGCGTGCTACCGCGGGGCGACGCCGCAGACTGCGGACGCTCGGCCGCCGGCCGTGCCTCGCGAAAACGGGATCGAAGCGGGGCGTGCCGCGGGGAGATCGCATCGCAGCAGGGTAGCCGTTCACGTCCCAGGAAGCGATGCCCGCAACATGGCAGGCGTCTGGGGGCTTCGCTCCCCTACGACCCCAGCCACCCGGCCGTGCCGCGCGAAAACGGGATCGAAGCGGGGCGTGCCGCGAGAACGCGGATCGCAGCAGGCCGCTTCACGCGACGTTCGCCGCCTCGGGCGGGGCGAGCACCTGCCGCATCGGCCGGGCCAACCGGCGAAACTCCCGTCCCGGCATGGCCAAGGTGTCCCAGCGGGGCGAGATCAGCCGCGCGGAGCCGCGATACGCGCCCAGTTCCACCGCCAAGAACCCGTACTGCCGATCGCGGAACGCGAAGAGGTCCTCCGGGGCGACGGGCAGGCGCGGGCCGACCCGCTCAAAGGCGAACACGAACAGCCCGCGAAACCCCTCGCCGAACAGCCGTTCCCATTCCGCCAGGCTCTCCAGGTCGTCCCGCGTGGACCAGTTCTTCCAATACTGATGATGCTCATCGCCGGAGGGGAAGCGGCGGCCCTTGATGTCCACCAGCCAGGCAAAACCGCGGGGCGAGGCCACGATGAAGTCGAGGCTTTTGAGGGAGCGTCCGTCGGCCATGACGGCGCGGCGGGCCTCGTCCACGGCGACGTAGGGCACGCCCTCCGCCCGCAAGTAGGCCTCGAAGGCCGCCTCGTAGTGATTTCCCCGATCCGCCACGACGGCATCTCCCCGGCCGCTTGCGATGCGGCCCGTGAACGACCAACGGTTGCGGTAAGCTGGGCTGCCGGATGCTACCAATGGCAGGCCGACTGCTCCCCTGCAAACGGCTCGCCGGTCTCCGGCCGGCCGCGCTTGGGAGGCCCTTTTGCCGTTCGCCTCTCGACCTCCGTTAGGATACCGCCCGCCGCGGCGGCGATCAATCGAGCATCCGCCGCAGCTCCGCGATCAGTTCGGCGGCATCGTCTTGCAGGGGGACCTCGACCTGCCGGCCGGTCTTCAGGTCCTTGACCCGG
>JAAZNR010000846.1 GCA_012798155.1 Thermogutta sp.
AAGAAGTATATCGTGGAGTTGACTGCTGAGGAACGCTTAGCGCAAGTGCTTCGTCACAGCTAAAAATGGGGATTGGCATAGCGCCGTTTTGCGGAATCTACCGGGACGTCCTCACAAGGTTACACGTCGGCTAATCCGAAATTTAAGCTGTCACAAAGCACTAGGGTAGGAGGTTGCACTATGGCCGTTGTCTTGGGTGCCTGCGAAACTCCCCCCAAGGAATTCAACGGCGATACGGTAAACCCTGTAAGGCCCTACGGCGTCGGAATCGACTGTTACTCGCGCTTTATTCAGCTCTGCGTGCTCGTCCAGCGTGATGCGCTTCGACGATGGGAGCGCGAGCGTCTGGAGACAACATGGCTCAATTGATGTCGTTCCCGGGCGGCTTTATTAGTTCCATTCGCGTCTATTCGCGGACATCAACGTAGCCTGGATTCTTGTGGAGCGAATGTATCATGCACCGAAGTGGGATCGTGACGTTGGCATGGCTCATGCTTCTGTTTTGGCCGGCCTTTGGTCGGGGCGAAGACGAAGCGGCTCGATTCATGTCCATGACGCCGGAAGAGATTCGGGCATACGAACTGGACCTCATGCGGCGAGTGGCTGACTTGGCCCTCATCCCGCCGCGGCTCAACACGGCGCCCTTGCCGCAATACGACTACGACAAGCTCGATTACGGCATGACGATCGGAATCGAGCGAACCCCGCAGGGGAGGCTTTGGGCTTGTTGGGTTGCCGGGGGAGACAGCCCCAAAGCGTTCTTCGTCCTTGCCGTGAGCGACGATGACGGCGAAACCTGGTCCAAGCCCTGCCTGGTCATCGACTCGCACTCCGCCAACCTGCCCATGGACCGGGCCGTGATCATCGGCAATCTCTGGACGGATCCCTTGGGCCGATTGTGGCTGTTTTTCGATCAGACCATGAATCACTTCGACGGCCGGGCGGGCGTTTGGGCGACCATCTGTAGTAACCCCGATGACGCTCAGCCCCAATGGTCGCCGCCGCGACGCATTTGGCACGGCAGCATGCTGAACAAACCGATTGTACTTTCCAGCGGCGAATGGGTTTTACCAATCTACTTGAACCAATTCCCAGGTTTCGGGCCTTTCCGGGACGTCTTTCGAGAATTGGACCCTTTGCGCGGCGCTCATATGTTCGTGTCGACCGATAACGGCGAGAGTTGGGAGCGACGGGGGGGACCGGTGAAATTTCCCAACCCGGATTGGATCGAGCACATGTTCGTGGAACGGCGCGACGGGACGTTGTGGATGCTGGCTCGGACCAAGTCGGGCATTATGCAAGCGACCTCGGCGGACCGCGGGCGAAGCTGGTCACAACCGACCGATCTATCGGGCGTCGGACATCCCAACGCGCGATTCTTTATCCGCCGTCTCGCTTCAGGCCGCATCCTCTTGGTGAAGCACGGCGACACGCTGGGCGCTCATCAGGGCCGCGTGAAACTCAGTGCCTGGCTCACGGAGGATGAAGGTCAGACCTGGCAAGGCGGACTGGTCCTGGACGATCGCGCCAGCGTGTCCTATCCCGACGGATTTCAGGCCCCGGACGGCACGATCTACGTCTCTTACGACCGCAATCGCGCCACGGATGGCGAAATCCTCATGGCCCGGTTTACCGAAGAGGATGTCTTGGCCCGGCGGCTCGTCGGCGCAAAATCCCGCTTGGCAATTCTGATCAGCCGTCCCTTGGGCAAGCAGAAGTCGAAACGTTAACGGGTAATTACGGCACGTCATTGCCGCCTTCACCCGGGCACTTCCTGCTTGCAGACCCAGTAGATCGCGTTGGTGAGCACGCGGACGAAGGAGCGACGGCGGAAGTCGTCCGGATGGCCGAGCGACGTGTAGAATACGCGGCCGCCGTTGTGGATTCGGGTCCAGGCCACCGGTTCCGTATGCCCTGGAATCGTGCCGGTCAACAAGACCGTGACATCGCCCGCGAGATTGCGATTGCGATACAGACTCCCCTGCGATACGTACGGCTCGAATCCCCGCACGATCGGATGATCCTTGCCGGTCGGGGCAAGCTCGATTCGCGGCGGCAGGTCTTTGCCGTAATGGTTGCCGTAGTCGCCGCCGAAAACCTCCTTGTCGAGGGCCGGCCAGTTCTGAAAAGCGTGGCTCGCCGTGCGAATGCCGACGGCGGGCCGCCCCTCGGCGAAGTACCGCTTGATCCGCTCCAAAGGCTCACCGTCGATTTCCAGCCGCCGCGTGAAAAGCACCATGCAGTCGCAGCGATCCAGGGCCTCCAAGCCTGGAAGGTCCGTCAAACTCCGCGCAAAGGCCTTATCCGAAACGATGCCGAAATTCTCCTGAAGGTAGTCGGCCAACCACGTCAAGGATTCATCCGAACGGTATTCTTCCGAACCGGAAACCAGGCACAATCGCAACGTCTTGGGCGGAGGCTTGGGCGCGTCTTCGACTTCCAGGAACTCGGCCACGACCTCCGAATGCGGCAGCGCCGCCAATGTGGCCGTAAGCCCGACCGTCTGGTGCGCGGAGTGGAAAATGAAACGTCGGCGGTTCAGGCGAGACATGGCTCCGCTCTCAACGGGGTGTGGCAGGTTGCGTGACAACTTGGCGGGACGCCGATCCGCTGCCGTCTTCGCGGCAGGGCCTTCCCTCAATTATTCCCGGCCGATAGCCGCCCGTCCAATCATTCCGTGCCCCGCAGCCTCGGTTTTCACCGGCGTTCGTTCCGCGGGAATGGGCCGGGCAAAGAAGGCCGAATCGGCAAACCGTGCCTTCGCGGCAAAGCGCTCCGCGGGTTGTGGTTAGCGGGCAAGGCCGGGCGATTTTTCCTTCTTCTCATGCCGCATCCTTGACCGACGGAACGCCTTGCGCTACACTCCGGTTTGGTAAGCCGATCCGGTCTTTAGTTTTGGGGACTCGATCCGGTCTTTGGTTTGGCGGAGCCGATCCGGTCTTTCGACACGGTTACCGCGACCTGCCGGCTTGCGGCCCGTTCCTTCACGGCGCGCTCGGTTCCCGTGCCAAGCTCTCGCTGGCGGCTCCGGGCCGAAGGGAAGCTTGTTGCGCCCAAGCCGTCAGCCTCGGTGCGGAGACGGTCTCAAAGCACCCGGGGCCTTGAGTATCGCCGAAAAATCAACACTTGCGAGTCTCATAAAATGCCCGATCCCAAGATTCAGCGAGCTTTGGTCAGCGTCAGTAATAAGTTGGGCCTTGCTCCGTTCGCGCGAGGTCTGGTGGATGCCGGGGTGGAGATCTTCTCCACCGGCGGGACGCGGGCCTTCTTGGAACAGGAAGGGATTCCGGTCCGCGACGTGGCAAGTTATACCGGCTTTCCCGAGATGATGGATGGGCGAATCAAGACGCTTCATCCCAAGGTTTTCGGCGGCATTCTCTGCCGGCACGACCACGCGGAGGACATCCAGGCGCTGGAGACGCACGGGATTCTGAGCTTTGAACTCGTAGTGGTCAATCTATATCCGTTCCAGGCCGCCGTCGCCCGACCCGATTGTACCGAGGGCGAGGCCATCGAGAAGATCGACATCGGCGGGCCGTCGCTGGTGCGAGCGGCGGCCAAGAACCACGCCTTCGTGACGATCGCGACGGATCCGGGCCAATATGCCGACATTTTGGTCCAAGTGCAGGAGCGAGGTGCCACCACCCCGGAAACCAGACGCCGGCTGGCGGCGGCGGCCTTCGCCCATACCGCCGACTATGACCGGGCGATCGCGGCCTGGTTCGCCCGCAAGACTCAGCAGGCCGAGGAGGAACTTCCCGCACGAATCGATTTGAGGGCGGATCGCCTTTCGGCGTTGCGTTACGGCGAGAACCCGCACCAAAAGGCCGGCGTGTACGTTTTTCCGGGCTTTTCCGGTGCCGGCGTGGTCACGGCCCGCCAACTCCACGGCAAGGAGCTGTCGTACAACAACCTTTTGGACTTGGATAGCGGGCTGGAAATCGCTCGGTTCTTCACGTCGCCCGCCGCGGTGGTCATCAAGCACAACAATCCGTGCGGCGCGGCGGTAGCCCAAACCTTGGCCGAGGCCGCGAAAAACGCCCTCGCGGGCGATCCCCTCAGCGCGTACGGCTCGATTCTGGGCTTCAACCGGCCCGTCGATGTCGAGACGGCCGAGGTCCTCTGCGGAGAAGGCCTTTTCGTCGAGGCGATCGCGGCGCCCGCGTACGACCCGGCCGCGCTGACCATCCTCACCGAACGGCCCAAATGGCGGAAGAATGTTCGATTGCTGGAAGTCGGCGAGATCGAAGGACGTCGCGAAGGGTGGGCGTTTCGCGTTCTCGCCGGCGGGCTGTTGCTTCAGCAAGCCGATACCCTCCCGGACGACGAGTCGGATTGGAAGGCGGTCACGCAGTCCCCTCTCCCCGACGATCTGATGGACGATCTGCGATTCGCCTGGTCCATGGTGCGATTCGTCAAGTCCAATGCCATCGTCTTGGCAAAGAACAGGATGCTGGTGGGCGTGGGGGCCGGGCAGATGAGCCGCGTCGACTCCACGGAGATCGCCATCCGGAAGGCCGCGGATCGCGCCTCCGGCTCGGTTCTGGCCTCCGACGCCTTTTTCCCCTTCCCCGATTCGATCGAGCGGGCGGCGGCCGCGGGGGTTCGGGCGATCATTCAGCCGGGCGGTTCCATTCGCGATCAAGAGGTCATCGACGCCTGCAATCGCCGGGGTCTGCCGATGATCTTCACCGGACGCCGTCATTTCAAACATTGATCCCCCTCAACATGGATCCCCCCGAACCGCGAGCCGTATCCCCCGTGCCATGATCATTCGAGACCTGGAGTTTCAATTGATCCGCGTCCCGAACGAACGGGGGTACGCGGGGGATCGTCTGGTATTGGTGCGCCTGCTTTTCGATGCCGATTTGGAAGGTTGGGGAGAGGCCGCCCTCCCCTGGCGAATCACGGAACCCGGGCCGAGGCGGGACTTCCTGCTTCCGATCTTGGCGGGACGCAATGTTTTCGATATCGCCGAGCTGCTGGAGCTGGAACCGCTTTATCCGCGCGCCCTCAAAGCCGCCGTGGAAACCGCCTGCTGGGACGCCTTGGGACGAGCGGCGGGTCAGCCCGTCGCCCGACTGATGGGCGGAGTCTACCGGCAGCGCATCCCCTGTTCCCTGCGGCTCCGGTCGGAAGCCCCGGAAGATTTGGCGGCCGAGACGCGCCGCGCAATCGAGGCGGGGCACACCTCGCTGGTAGTGGCCGGATCGGGATACGGGGAGAACGACGTCCGTCGCCTGAAGACGGTCCGCGCGGTGGCCGGGCCGCATGCCAGTCTCCGCTTCGACGCCGCGGGACTGCTCGACCTCCCTTCCGCCGTGCGATTGGCGCGCGAACTGGAGGCGTTCGAGTCGATCCTGATGATCGATCCCTTGCGCCGCGCAGGTTGGGATCTGTATTACCAGTTGCAGCGCCAGATCGATATCTCGATCGCCGCTTGCCGGCAGATCACCGGCCCGGCGGACGTGTTCGCGGCCGCCCGCGCCGCGGCGGTCGATCACGTGATCATCGACCTTGCGCGGGTCGGCGGGATTCTCCGCGCGCGGGATTGCGTGACGGTGGCGGAGGCCGCCAATTTGGGGTGTTCGCTCAGTTGCGACTTGTCGGTAGGCTTTCAATCGGCGGCCGCACTTCAGCTCGCCTCCGCCTTGCCCGCCTTGACCGCGGGACACGACCTGCCGTCTCCGGATGCCGTCAACGCCTCCGCCGTCCGCGGTCTCAAGATGATGGACGGTATGTTCGAGGTGCCGCTGGGACCCGGGCTGGGCATCGAAGTCGATCGCGAAGAGATCGACGGCTTGGCCGTCTCTCGCGACGTGGACGACCTCTTTCCGCAATAGAGCGGTAATTGCTCGGGGCGCTCGACTCCCATGACGGCCGCGACGCAACGTGGACAACCTTTTCCCGCAGTCGCACGTTCCCGCAGGAGCGCGGCAAGGCAGGCTGCCGTGGCGCAGCAGGATGACGTGGCGCAGCAGGATGACGTGGGAGCTCGGATGCGAATTCGGCAAATCGGTCGCTGCGTCCGCGAACAGCCGATTGCGACCTCTGAACGACGGATGGTTGCGGTAACGTCGGCCGCCGGATGCCGTGGCTTGCGGCCCGGTTGATCCACCGCAAACGGCTCCTCCGCGAGGCTTGCCGCTTGCCCCGCCGCCGAGCGTGGATTAACCTTCTTGACAAGCTCCGATTCCGCGCAGCCGTTCACGGGTCGGCGGCAGGCACGTGAACGGCTTTGGGAAATGCAAAGGAAAC
>JAAZNR010000847.1 GCA_012798155.1 Thermogutta sp.
CGCAGGATAAGAAGCTGGACAAGCTGGGGTACGCAGCTTTGTGAGTCTGCGTAAGATCGGTAAGCCGGTTTCGGCGATCCTGCGCAGTAAAACTAAGCCCGTGATGAGGAATGCCGGCCGCTTCGTCTCTCGCGGGGGGAAAGCGATTTTCCGCCCTTCTGCCGATCCATTGGCAGGCGGCGTCGCGAACGAGTAGAAATCGTCCTGCTATTGCGGTTGATCCCTATTCCTGCTTGAGGTCTCCTGCTTGACGTCGAAGACGTCGCCTTCGGTCACGGGATGCTCGCCCGCGCCAGGTCCGCCTTCGTGCCCCGCGGTCTCGGTCGCTCCGGCCGGGGAGGGCTTGCCGCCCGCGCTGGGCCGTTTCAAAAACGCGATCCAGCCCATCACGCCCTTGGCATCCTTGTAGTATTCGAAACTGACCAGCTCCCAGCCTTGCTGCCCCAGCTCATTCAACTCGTCTTGCAGCGCCAATTCGGATCGCCGTACCGTGTAAAGGTACTCCCAGCGCTGCTGGGCCGTGACGACGGCAGTCTTGGTCATGACCGTTCCCCTCCCTTTGCATCGCCGACCACTTGACCCGAAACTCGCCGACGAACGAGGTCTTGTCCGCCTTTGCTTCGCCCGTTACCCGACAACGCGACGCTTCGCCCCGCGGCGAAGACCGATTTGCTCATCACGGACGGCCCAACGAGGCGTAGCGCAAGGATTCATGACCGGCGGGCGAATGGCACGTTTTACCGGGGGATATCCCTCGATTCCGTCAACGGTCCGTAGGTATGCGGCATCCGGTGCCGCGGTCCGATCGTCCGCCAATCGCCCACCCAGGGTAGGAGCCGGCGATCCTCTAGGTCCACTTCCGCCCAGAAAACGCCCTCCCGGCCGTCGTTGCGTGCCAATACCCGCCCCAAGGGATCGATCACCAAGCTACTACCGTCGTACACGGAGGCAACCAGGTAAAAGCCGCCGTCTCTCGCTCGAACACGGAAGACGTTTTCCCCCTCCACGCGCCCCTCTTGGTCGGGAAAGGTCGTACCCCAGGTCGGGGCGAAGACCACTTCCGCGCCCTGGATGCGCCACATCGCGGCGACCTCGGGAAAGAACCAGTCGTAGCAGATCTGAATCGCCACTCGGCCGAAATCGGTCTCGAAGACCGGATAATCACTACCCGGCGTAATGCCCTGCCGCCATTCCTCGCGCGGAAGGTGCACTTTGCGGTACTTTCCCGCCAGCGTACCTTGACGATCGATGAGCACGGCCGTGTTGTAAAGGGCATTGCCGTCGCGCTCGTACAAACCCGCCACGACCCACAGCCGGTTTTTCGCGGCGGACCTTCCCAGGTACTCCGTGGACGGTCCGGGAATCGGCTCGGCCGCCTCGGCCAGGGACTTGTTGGTCCCCACGACGGTGATGCCTTCGCCCAAGCAAACCGCGTCCAGCCCCAATCGGCCCGCCTGGTCGATGTATTCCGCGAACCGCTCGAGGTTCGATTGCGGCGTGCCGTTTCGCGGCCGGAAGTGGATCGTGCCGATTTTCACGGTCCGCCCGGCCCGCGGGGCCGTTTCTCGGAAGATCACATCTTCCAGCCGAACGCGCCCGCCGCGGAGCCACTTGACCTCCAGCGAGATTTCCGCGGCGTCGGCGTCCTCCGGAGCCGCGAAAACGTCACGCAGCGTGAACGCGGCGGCATCGGCATCGGCCGCGGATACCTGGCACTCCCTCGCGAGCA
>JAAZNR010000848.1 GCA_012798155.1 Thermogutta sp.
CCGGAGCGAACCTGGATTCCGAAGCGAATATCCAGGAGGGCGGCCAGCTCGTGCGGCTCGAAGCCCTCCAGGCGGAAGCTGACCACGCCGACGCGCTCCGCCGGGTCCTCGGGTCCGTACAACGTCAGGCCGGGGATGCCGCGCAGTCCCTCCAAAAGGGCCTCGATCAGCGTCAGCTCGCGGCGTCGCAGGGCGGCCGGGGTCTGCTCTTCCAACCAGGCCAACCCGGCGGACAGCCCGGCCAAGCCCGAGGCGTTGTGATTGCCCGGTTCGTATTTGTCCGGCAATATGGCGGGCTGCCGGTCCTCGTCGCTTTGCGAGCCGGTGCCGCCCAGGCGCAAGGGCGCGATTCGCTCCTCCACGCCGGGGCGGATATAGAGCACGCCCGTCCCCATCGGTCCCAGCAGGCCCTTGTGGCCGGGGGCCGCGACCAGGTCCGCGTCCCATTCGCGGACGGACAGGGGGAGGTGCCCCAGCGACTGCGCGGCGTCGATGAGGACCAGGGCGTCGGGCGCCGCACGGCGGACGATCTCGACGAGCCGCGGTACGTCCTGCAGGGTGCCCGTCACGTTGGAGGCGTGGTTCACGGCAACCAAACGCGTCCTGGGATGAAGGACCTGGGCGAAGGCGTCGGCGTTTACCCGGCCGGCCGCGTCGCAAGGGACGCGGGCCACCTGAACGCCCTGCGTCTCCTCCAGGAACCGCAAGGGCCGCAGGACGGAATTGTGATCGGCGGCCGTAGTCACGGCATGATCGCCCGGCCGAAGCGCCCCGCGAATCGCCAGGTTCAGCGCATCGGAGCCGTTGAAGGCGAAGATCACGTGGAGGGGGTCTTCCGCGTCCCAGAAGCGGGCGAGGCGATGCCGCGCATCGGCCACCACCTGGTCGGCTTTGGACGCATCGCGATACACGCCGCGGCCCGGCGAACAGCCCAACCGCCGCTGATACTCATCGACGGCCCGATAGACCGCTTCCGGTTTGGGCCAACTGGTGGCCGCATTGTCCAAGTACACCCGTTGCAATTCCGCCATCTCTGCTTCTCCCGGCCCGTTGCCGGCGAGGACGTTTCCGCGATCCCTTCCCAGGAAGCGGCTTCCGCGACGTTAATCGAGCATAAACCGGCTTCCGGGACGTTAATCTATCATGCAGCGGCTTCCGCGACGGTAATCCGCCGTGCAAGGCGCGAGAAAACCGGACCGATGCGGCGGTGCGCCTCGCCCGTGATCCGCCTGGGACGTCATTCGCTCGGCGAAAACAGGCGGACCAGCTCGTCGAGAACGTCGGCGTGGACCAGGGCGATCACGTTATCGCCCGGTTTGATGCGATCGTCGGCGCCCGGCAGCGTCACCGATTCGCCGCGAATTCTGGCGGCGATCAGGCAGTGGTGCGGCAACCCGACCGTCGCCAGGACATGCTGCGTGACCGGGGCGCCCTCGGGGACATCCAGCTCCACCACGAGCAAACGGGAATCGGGCACCAGCGGCTTGCGGGAAATCACGACGCCGGTGTTGAGGTGAGCCTCGACCTCCCGAATCACCACCTGCCTGGGAGTCGTAACATAATCGATTCCCAGCTTGGCGAGGATGTGGAGGTAGTCGGTCCGGCCGACGACCGCGGCAACCTTTTTGACGCCCAATTCCTTGGCTTCGACGCACGCCATGATATTATTCTCATCGTCGCCCGTGCAGGCTATGAAAAAATCGGCGCTGGGCACGCCTTCCTCTTCCAAGTCCGCGCGATTGCGGATGTCACGGCAGACGACCGTGGTGCGATCGAGGTGGGCGGCCAGAAACTCCGCCCGCTCACGGTTGGATTCCATCAGCAGGACGGCGAAGCGTCTGCCTTCCAGCAGCCGGGCCAGATGGTAACCCGTCTCGCCGCCTCCGGCGATCACGACCCCCAGGCGTTGGGGCGGTTCGATCTCGAACTGGTCCTTGGCGGCGTCGATTTCCTCCCGTTTGCCGAGCAACGTCACGTGATCGCCGACCTCGATCGTATCCTCGGCCCCGGCGATGAAGACCTCGTCGCCTCGCACGATGGCCGCGACCCGCACGCCCTTGCCGAGTTTCAATTGTCGCAGCGGTATATGCACGGCGGCGGTGGCGTTCTTGACCTCGATCTCTTGCAGTTCCAAATCGCGCACGGCGAAGTTTTCGACGGCCAACACGCCGGGCAAGCGGACTACCCGCGACAGGTCCAACGCCGCCAGGAACTCCAAATTGACCAAGCGATCGATACGGAAGTGACGCCGATAATCGAAGGTGCTGGTGTCCAGAAAGATCGGTTGATAGACCCGCGCGATGGAACGCCGGGAACCCATGGCCTTGGCGACGGAAGCCGCCACCAGATTGACCTCGTCGTCGTTGGTGACGGCCAGGCACAAATCGGAGTCCAAGGCCCCGGCTTGGAAAAGCGACGATGACTGCGAGGCCGAACCTTGGATCACGCGGGCGTCGATGGCGGGATTGCCGTCGATCAGCCGCACGACGTCGGGGTCGCGCTCCACAATGGTGACGCGATGTTGGGGGCACAAGACCTCGGCCACGGAGGCCCCGATCGTTCCCCCGCCCAAAACCAAAATCCGCATCAACCGGCTCCTAATGTCACATTCGGGCGAACCCCGTGCCGCAACCGCGACAGGGAGCCGCCTCGTCCAGCCGGGCCGCGTGATCCCTCGTCGCCCGGTGATTTCCGAAGAACCCGGCGGCGCTCCCTGGCCCGGCGGGCGTTCACGAGAAAGCATCGAGGATTTGAAGGATCACCGCGATGGCCGCCATGAAGCCCGTGATCCACCCGGCCGTGTGCAAGGCGTGCGTCAAGATCGGCCGCATCCGCTCCTGCCGGGTCGCGCCGTAAACCAGGCTGACGGAGGCCAAGAGGGGCACGAAATACCAGAGGTAATTGATGTTCATGGCAAGTAATGGATTTTCATGGCAAGACGTTGATGGCAAATGGATTCGCTTGACCGCGAGTCGCTTTACCGCCGACTCCGGAGTCCCCTCGGCCGAGGACCGATCCGGCCGCCGCCGGCGGCTTCCCCAATACCGAATGATCGTTGCGTCTCTCACCGCTTCAGGCGGGCGAGACCTCGTCGCCCTCCTTGGATGGGGGATCGTTGCCACGGCCCGGCCCGGGCGGCCGTTTCGGTTCCGGAAAGACCGGACCGCCCCAGGCGTCGAATATCGCCAAGATGTTGAGCAGACCCGCCACGGCCGTATAAAGGCTCCCCAAGTCGAAATAACTGTGCAACTCGTAATTCAGGCGGTCCAGCGTTGGGGGGTCCCGGTCGTCGCTCCCCAATCGCGGGGGAGCCATGAAGTTGTTCCACAAAGCCGGCTTTCCCTGCCGTACCCGCATGGCCTGGACAATGGCGGGGAGCGCGGGCAGACCCACCCCGACCTGGCACAAATAGTACAACCGAGTGTCGCCGGGACGAAAGGAATAATACACCACCCGGGCATAGCCCAGTTGCGAGTTTCCGCCCAGATAGCAGCCGTAGAGAAATGTCCCCAGAATGCAGGCGAAAAACAAGACGGCCTTTTCACGCCGCCCCTGATACCAGTGGCCCAGACCCGGCAAAAGCCAGGCCAAAAAAGCCGCCGTCCAAGGGTCCTTTAGAGAGACCGTTTGACCCGTTTCATCGACAAACGATTCGTTCATGCAGTCTTCTCGTGCAAAACTACCGACCTTTTATGCATTTTATACAGCTCCCGGCAAGCGATCCCGCCCCACCGAACCTGACGAGAAGCGTCGCGCCGAAGTTCGAGA
>JAAZNR010000849.1 GCA_012798155.1 Thermogutta sp.
CTTCCGGCGCAAAGAATCCTGCTTATGCGGCGGGCGCCGCCGATGGATGGCGGCCGGGGAGGGGGCCGCATTGGGTCGTTTCCAGGCGGTGGGTCTGGTCGCCGCCGCCGAAAACCGTCAAGATCAAGGTTTTGTCACGCGCCGTCGCCGGCGTCCGGATCGGCGAAGCGAGGGAGAACGCTTTCCGCCGCGCGGTGCCCGTTCGGGACGCCGCCGGACAATCGAAACGCGATGATGACCGACCATTCGTTGAAGGAAACGCCGCTTGCCCACTGGCACCGGGAACACGGTGCGCGGATGACGGAGTTCGGCGGGTGGGAGATGCCGCTGTTTTATCCGGCGGGCATCCTCAAGGAGCACTTGCGAACGCGGGCTTGGGCCGGGCTGTTCGACGTCAGTCACATGGGCCGCCTTGCGTTCCGGGGTCAACGGACGCTGGATTTCCTCCGCTTCGCCCTGAGCAATGATGCCGCCGCGCTGGTTGCCGGGCAGGCGCCGGCTGGCGGGCAGTCTCAATATACGCTGATCCCCCGGGAAGACGGGTCCGCCCTGGACGACGCCTTTCTCTACCGCTTCGAGTCGGGCGAATACCTGCTGGTGGTCAACGCCGCCAATGCCTCCGCGGATGCCGCCCACTTGCAGGCCCTGGCGGGCGGCTTCGGCGTGGAGATCGAGGACCGGACGGCGGCAACGGCCATGTTCGCCCTCCAGGGACCGGCGTCCTGGGAGGTCCTCCGCGTTTTGGCGCCGACGCTTTCCCACGCCATGCCGGGCCGCAACCGCTCGCTGACGCTTACTCTCTTGCAAACGGAGTGCGTCGTTTCGCGGACGGGCTACACGGGCGAGCCGATCGGGTTCGAGATTTTTCTCCCGGCGGACCGCGCGGAAGCGATTTGGACGCGGTTGATCGAAGTCGGCCGACCCCTGGGGCTGGGGCCGATCGGCTTGGGCGCCCGAGACACGCTGCGCCTGGAGGCCTCGCTGCCGCTCTTCGGTCAGGAAGGGGGAACCGATCCGGACGGGCGGCCGATGCCGATTTTGGCCGTCCCCTCGTCCCGTTTCGGCGTGAGCCGGTCTGACGCAGGGCGCGATTTCGTGGGCCGCGCGGCGTTGGTGCGTCAAGCCGCGGCCGTGCAAGCGCTCCGTGACGGCGGCAAGCCGGACCTATCCGTCCTGCCCCGCCGGGTGCGACCGCTGGCCGTCTTGGACCCCGGCGTGGCCCGCCACGGGGATACGGTCTTGGCGGGCGATGAAGCGGTCGGCCGGATCACCAGCGGGAGCGTGGCCCCGTATTGGAATTGGGCCGCCCTTGGGCAAGAGGAAAACGCCCCCCCGCCCGTGGAAAACCCCCTCTCGGCGGAAGCGTGGGAGGAGCAGGATTCGGCGGCGGAGACGGGAAAGCGGCCCGTGGCCTTGGCGTACGTGGACGTCAATCTCGTTGAAGGCCTTCCGCCGGAGATACTCAGCCGAGGCAGGCGGCTGCGAGCCAAATGGGTCTCTCGTCACGGGAGAGGCGACGTGCCGCCGTTTTTCCGGCCGGTTTTGCCGACGGCGTGATTTCGAGCCAATACTTTTCAATACTTTCACTTTGGGGGCTACCTTTGAGTTTCGGGGCTACTTTTGCGGAGAGCGCCCACGGCCGGGAGCGCGTTCGCCGGCGACGGCAGCCGGGCCGAAATCCGCGACGGCAGGCAAGCAGGCATCGCAAGTATTTCGAGATTCGACCGTTTTTTTGACGTTGCGAGAACGGAACCATGCAGTCCTACCAACAAAAGGCCGTTGAGATACTCGACCGGGCGGTACGCAATCACCAATGGCGACAGCGCCAGTGCATCAATCTGATCCCCTCGGAAATGACGCCTTCGCCCCTGGTCCGCCTGTTGCAAGTCACCGACCCGGTGGGCCGGTACGCGGAGCACAACTTCCTCTCCAGCGTCAATCGCGAGGTTTACTACTATCAGGGTACGGATTTCATCGCTTGGGTCGAAGAACGACTGATCCAGGAGATGGGCGAATATCTCCATTGCCGGCAGGTCGAGCCGCGGCTGATCAGCGGACAAACGGCCAACATGGCGGTCTTCAGCGCCTTGGTGGCGTACCGGAACCGCCGCCAGTCGGGGCGGGAGGTGGAGAGGATTCGGCTGGTGCTGAACCATCACCTCGGCTTGGGCGGCCACCTCAGCGCCCAGGCGATGGGCCCGATGCGAGACTACGTGGCCAAGGACCCCGCCACCGGCAAGTTCGCCGTGCTGCATTTCCCGGTTTGCAAGGACAACCCTTACCGCGTGGACGTCCCGGCCCTGGCCGATCTCGTCGCCGAAAAGACGCCCGAGCTGGTGATCTTCGGCAAAAGCATGTTCATCGAACGGGAGCCGGTGGCCGAGGTCCGTAAGCTCTTCGCGGGTCGGGCCGAGCGTCCGCTCTTCATGTTCGACGCGGCGCACGTGCTGGGCATCCTGGGGCCGCACTTCCAGGACCCCATCGCCGAGGGCGCGGACCTCGTGACCGGTTCCACGCACAAGACGTTCTTCGGCACGCAGCGCGGCATCATCGGGGCCTCGCTGGATGAGGATTCCCCCTGGAACGAGCTTTGGCAGATGGTCCGCCGGCGGGCCTTCCCCGGCTTTCTCAGCAATCATCACCTGGGCACCATGCTGGGGCTGCTGATGGCCGCCGTGGAGATGAACGCCTTCCGCGACGCCTACCAAAAGCAGGTCGTTGCGAACGCCAGGGCCTTGGCCAAGGCCCTGCACGAGGCCGGCGTCGGGGTGGAGGGCGATCCCGCCCTGGGCTTCACCGAAACGCATCAAGTGCTGGTCCGCGTGGGCGAAGGCCAAGGCCAAGAGGTCGCCGAACGGTTGGAGAAGAATCACATCATCGTCAACTACCAGGCCCTGCCCGACGACGCCAATTTCACGGTCAGCTCGGGTCTGCGATTGGGCGTCGCCGAGATGACCCGCTTCGGCATGCAAGAGCAGGACTTCGGCGAATTGGCGGAGTTGATGGCGGACGTCATCCTCCGCGATCGGGACGTCGCCGACGCCGCGGCCCAATTCCGCGGACGCTTCCTGGAGATGCGATACTGCTTCCAGAGCGAGGAGATTCGGGACCTGAAGGAAAAGCTGCTGGCGACGTTCGCGTAGGCGGTTCTCCCGCGGACCGACGCCCGAAGCCCGCGTCGTCGGGCGCGACACGCGATTGCGGATTCAGCTTTCGAGCCTCATGCCCCCGCGGTGAGCGCAGCGGCCCAGTTCCCCCCGAAGCCCAGCAACAGCGCCAACAGCAAGGGGGGCAGCACGGCCGCGATCACGGCCGCTCCCCGCAAGCGACCGCGATATCGACCCGCCGATATCCGATCCAGCTTGAGGTACGACCAGGCCACGGCCGGCAGCCACAGGAGGCCGGCGAATCCAGCGGAGAAGACGCTGACCCGATACAGGCTCAGGACCGACCGCCACAGCGATTTGAGGTAGTCGTTGGTCGCGGAGTCGAAGACGAGGAGGGCGTGGAGGATGGTCATTTCGGCATGTTCACTGCTGGTGACAAGAAAGGGACGATTCTCGTACCAGCGTTCCCGAATCAACCGCTCTTCGATGAACGCCCGCGGCAACCGCACCCGACCTCGCGCCTGCTCGCCGAGATACAGCGCGATGTATTCGTCCACCGCTTGGTTAACGGCGGAGGGGAGGTTTTGTTCGCATTCCAGGGGCGTCGTGTACGGTCCGACACGGATCGGGAGGTGATATTCGCCGTCCACGCGGGCCGCTCGCTCATCCACCCAGGCCGGCGGGGAAGACTCCTCCGCGGTATGAACCGGGGTCGGACTGCGGGCCGGGGCGGCCGGCTGCGACGAAGCGACCGGAACGGTTGCCGGTCCGTC
>JAAZNR010000117.1 GCA_012798155.1 Thermogutta sp.
AGCCGACCTCTTCCTGCCGGATGGCGCCGCCACGAGGTCCGCCGAACAAGGTTTGGCTTGCAATTCGCCTTCCGCAAGATCACATTGTTGGAATGAGAAGGCGGTTTCTTCCTGCAAAAAACCACGGTTTCCACCAAAAACCACGGTGTCCACTGGCGACGCTTGGGGAGATTCAAGATGAGAGCGATTCTAACGGTTGCGATCCTGTTGTTCTGCGCGGCACCGGTACTCCCGGACGAATACCCGCGAGAAACGGTGGTATTCGCCCAAAAAGAGAACGGCTATTTCGCCTATCGCATCCCCGCCGTGTTGACGGCCGCCGACGGCTCGGTCTTGGCCTTTGCCGAGGCGCGCAAGAACAACCTCTCCGATCCGGGCGGCCAGGGCCAGGAAATCGATCTGGTCTTGAAGCGGAGCCAAGACGGCGGGCGAAGCTGGTCGCCCATGCAGGTCATCGAGGATGCGGGCGAGTTTTGGTCCGCCGCGAATCCCGCCCCCTTGCTGGATCGACGGACGGGCAGAGTCTGGTTGTTTTACGTCCGTTGCGAACCGGGTCGAGGTACGCACGCGGCTCGGCCGGGGACGGATGACGTCCGAAACTTGATTCGCTACAGCGATGACGGCGGCGCGACCTGGAGCGAGCCGATCGACATTTCGCGCACGGCCCGCGACTATGACGATCCGCAGTGGCGGGTGACGATCCCCGGGCCGGGCGGAGCCGTCCAGTCGACGACCGGGCGTCTCTTGATCCCCTGCTGGAAATTCGCTCCCTACCGCAATTTCGTCTTGTACAGCGATGATCATGGGAAGACGTGGCAGCGAGGCGAGATTCTCCCCAACGAGGCGGGGGGCGACGAATCGCAGTTGGTGCAGCGGTGCGACGGTACGATCTGGCTGGATTGCCGCCAGCAATCCGGACCGCGACGCTTGCTGTTCGAGAGCCGCGACGACGGCACGACTTGGGAGCCGATCGGGCCGGGGCAGGCGGTCACGCCCGTGATGTGCGCGATCGAACGATTCACCTGCCGGGAGGAGGGCGGCGGGCACGAACGCCTCGTCTTTTCGGGACCGCGAGGACCGGGGCGAAAGGGCCTGACATTGTGGACCCTGTATGACGACGAGCGGGAATTCAAGAATCCCCGCACCATTTGGGAGGGGCCGGCCGCCTATTCGGACTTGACCTTATTGCAAGACGGAACCCTCGGCGTACTTTGGGAAAAAGGCACGGAGCACCCCTATCAGCAGATCGTTTTTACCTGCGTGGATCTCTCCTGGCTGGAACCCAAATAGGTTGTTCGAGACCGAAAAGACCGCTCACTCCGAGGGGTCGCCGAGTGCGGCGGGCTGCTCCCGGTCGCCGAGGGGTAGGTGGAATATGCGTGGAATAGGTGAATCTGCGTGGAATAAGAGAATGGGCTGGAAAAATCGCGCGAAATGATTGATCGAAAGGATAGGGTTCGATGAGCACTACGCGGCGAGGCTTTTTGCAGACGACGGGCGCGGCGATGGCGGCGGGAATGCTGGGTTCGGCCCAGGGCGCAGCGCCGCCGACCACGGCGGGCGACGCACCGGTGACCGGCGCGAAGCACCCCATCCGCTTGGGAGCTCCCGTGTTTCACGCCCCCAAGGATCCCGCGGAACTCGCCCGCTTGCACCGCGAACAAGGCTATCGGGCCGCCTATTGCCCGCCGGTGGGAATCCAGGAAACGGAACGGCTTCGCGAGATTCGCGAGGGCTTCCAACAGCACGACGTCGTGATTGCGGAAGTCGGCGTCTGGTGCAATCTGCTGGATGCCGATCCGCAGAAACGAGCGGCGAACATGCAGCGTGTCATCGACGGCCTGGCGATCGCCGAGGAGGTCGGCGCCCGATGCTGCGTCAACATCGCCGGATCGTTCAACCCGACGTTTTGGTCCGGGCCGCATCCCAAAAACCTGTCCGAGGAGTTTTTCCAGGCTGCCGTGGAGAATGCCCGCCGGATTATCGACGCGGTCAAACCGAAGCGTGCCAAATTCGCCTACGAAATGATGGGGTGGTCCTTGCCGGACAGCCCGGACTCCTATCTCCGCATGATGCAAGCCGTCGATCGCGAGGCGTTCGCCGTGCACCTGGACCCATGCAACCTGGTGAACTGCCCGGCGCGGTTCTACGACAATACGGGCTTGCTCAACGAGTGCTTCGACAAGCTGGGTCCGTGGATCGTCAGTTGCCACGCCAAGGACCTGAAATGGGAAGTGGAGATGAACGTTCACTTCGTGGAGGTGACGCTGGGCGAAGGCGAATTGGATTACGTGACGTATCTGCGGCGTCTGGCGACGCTGCCGGCCGACGTTCCGCTGATGATCGAGCACATGAAAGGTCCGGCCGAGTACGAGGCGTCGAAGAACTATCTGTTTGAGGTTGCGAAGAAGGCCGATGTGCTTTTCGAATACGTCCAGTAGCCCCCGCCGTGCAAGACTGAGACTGGTGTGGGAGGATGCTTGGCCATGGTGCGCGGAATAGGATGCGGTCGAGCCTGGGGAACGCGGAGAAGACGAAAAACGCCGTTGGCCGTCCCGCCGTCCGCCTGGATCTTGCTGCTGGGCGGCATCGGCCTGGGGATCGTTTCGGCCGGGAATCGCGCGACCTTTGCCGAAGACCCCGCCGCGACCAATCTCCTGCGATGTCCGGCCTTTTCGCCGCAAGGTGCGCTTCGGCCGGACCAAGTCTGGAGCGCTCTCCAGCCTACATTTCCCGCCGCCGCCATACAGCCTTCTTTTGAAGAAAAGGGCGTAGTCTGGGCATCGCCGGACCGTCCGTTTGCCGTGGGTGCGATCTCGCAGAGAATCGAGCAGCTACAGGGCGGCCGGTCTTATCTTCTCGAATTGCGAGGGACGGCCTGGAACTTGAGCGAAGCCGTCCAGGCGACGGTATTGGCCCGCGTGACGTTCTTGCGGCAGGGGAGACCGCTTCATCCAGCGGGAGTGCTCGCGAGGGAGTGCCAGGTATCCGCGGCCGATGCCGATGCCGCCGCGTTCACGCTGCGTGACGTTTTCGCGGCTCCGGAGGACGCCGACGCCGCGGAAATCTCGCTGGAGGTCAAGTGGCTCCGCGGCGGGCGCGTTC
>JAAZNR010000850.1 GCA_012798155.1 Thermogutta sp.
ACTTCCACGGGACTCGCCCGTTCTGTGCTGCCCCAGACCTCGGACTGCCTCTTTCGCAGTTCTTGTTTTGAATCGCACCGGGCGCCGGCGGTCGCTCGCCACCAAAACTGGAGCTGTCCCCGGATGCTCGTAGGGCGAATGGGAAAGGTTTCGTCATTCACGCCCGGCTCGACCCCTCCGCCGAACAGCGGGGTGATCAGCTCGATCTGAAATCGGCGTCCGTTCGGGACGGTCGGCTTGCTCCATCCGGCAGGGTAGGCGGGTAGTTCCAGCGGCATGAGGATCTCTCCGGTATTTGCCCGTTGTCCGTCGTACGTCCCTTCGACGATTGGCTGTCTTCAAGAATTACGACGCCTCGGGCCGGGGCGTAACAAAACGAACGATGTCTTTTCCGCGGCGATGTTCAGCTCCGCGGGATGTTCCGCCGTCGAGCGAGGCGCCCGGGCGTGGAAGCGGTGCCGCCAGGGGCCGCGGCTTGGGGAGGCAAGACGGCGCGTCTTCCGCCAGACATCTGAGTTTCCGCGCATTCGCGATGAGGCAAGGCGGACCCCGCTTTCGTCCCACGGGCGGCGATCGGGGCCGTCCCCGCTCGGCCGGACGGCTGCGACTCGGCGATGGATCGGCGAAGCGGAGGGGCGTCTATTTGCCCGCCGCTCGGCGATCCCGAACCGCCCGACCGCAACCGACCGCCATCGACGAGCGCCCCGTCGAATGCGACTGCCATGTTCTGCTCCCGGCCCCGAACGATCGCGCTTCGGCAAGCACGAAATGCTCCCGCCGACGCCGCATCGATACCACTGTTTTCGGGCGAATGCGGCGGTTTTTTGAAGGCCGTCTCGGTGGCTGATATCACCGCTAGAAAGCACAGGCTCTACGCCGTGAGATTCATCCGCATTCGTCATCGCGTATCGTCGGCCTGTCTTACCGCGAAGAGACGTCCAACGCGAGCTGGTAAGTTTCGCCCGCGGGTGGCTCCACGATTTCGCCATGCTTGCGGCCGGACCTGTCGGAATGCTTGCGGCCGAACGTGTCGGATCTTATGATTTCATTCCAGTATCCCCTGTTGTCCCTCCCTGCTTTCCCGCCCTGAGCACAAATCCGAGAGGTGCCCTCATGCGAGCCTTGCCGATCCTTGTGATTCAGTTGTGCCTGCTTATGAGCGCCGCGGCCGTCGCTGAAGAGGCGGTCGGCGTGCGACCCTACGAGATGGACTGGGCGGGGCGGACGCAGGACGATCACCCTGCCTTGGTCGACTTCGAGGACTTGGACGGCTGGACCGTGGATTGCAACGACGCCGAGGCGTCGTTCGCCCGCACGCGGCGGCAGCAGCTCTGGGGACGTTTTGTAGGCACATTGACCTATCGCGGCACCGGGCCGCAGCCGCGGGTCGCGGTTCGTCCTCCTCAACCGATCGCGCTGCCCGATGACTTTGACTGCATCAACTTCTGGGTTTACGGCAACAATTGGGCTTGGGTCCCCGATCCCGGCACGCCTCCCGTCGAGATCACGCTGGTTTTTCGCACGAGCGGGGATCAAGAGGTTCGCGTGTCCCTGGGAACCGTCCATTGGCGAGAATGGTGGTTGATGCACCGCAAGCTTCCGCCGGAGCAGCAGGCCGCGCTCAAGACGGGCGCGCGGCTGACGGCGATCGAGGTGACGCGAGGCCGCAACAGCGAGGATCGCGAACTGCACTTCGATAACCTCTCCGTCTATCGAGAGGAATTGCGGCCGTTGACCTTCGAGCCGCGACCCCGGCGAAACCTCACCCTGCCGGCCGATCAACCCGTCGGGACGAACACCGGACCGGGCACGCTGCCGTTCCCCACTCGCGAAGAGACGCTCCTGCCCGACAACCTGACCGCTGATTTCACGGTCGATTTGCAGCAAGACGGAGAGGCGTTCGTCTTCGCGTATCAAGGCTCCGACGGGCGTCTCGAGTATCGCTACCTTCCCCGGACGGGGACGCTGTCCGATATCTCGGCGAACTGGGAACCGAAGCAGGCCGAGGCCGCGGCATCGCCCGGCCCGCGCTTCGAGTTTCGGCCCATGGTGGACGGCGGCGTCGTATTCGCACGCGACGAAAAAGGCGGTCCTGCGCCGGCCGCGGCCGGGGAGGCGACGGCCGGAACTCCCTCCCTCTCGGCCGAGCTGCTGTCTTGCAAGCGAAACGGCGACACAATCACGGCGCAATGGCGGATGCCCTGCGGCGAACATGACGCCGTGGTGGAATACGCTTTTCGGCTGTGGCAAAAGTCGCTGGTGGTGGATGTCGCCTGTCGCGGCGGCCGCGTGGAACAATTCCGTTTCGGCCGCGCGGTGGGTTTGCCGCAGCCGCGGCTTGTGACGCTGCCCTATCTCACCTGCGACGAGCAACGCCCCGCCGTGGTGGTGGCCGGTCCCGAGGATCGGCCCGTCTTCCTCTTCGGAATCATGGACTACTATCGCTCGAACGCCTCGGCCCTGTGGGCGGCCAACGGCGTCAGCCGAGAGGGCGTGGTGTATAACGGCGGCTCGCGCTATCTTCCTAAAACGGACGGCGCCCGCAACGACTGCTTCGAGCGGCTGTTTCTGACGGTCTCTTCCCGATTCGAAGAGGTCCTGCCGAATATCCCCAATCCGCGATCGCCGTGGATGCACGTGGCCGGGGAGCGGCTGTGGATCGCCCATGGGGCCTCGGATCGTGCCAAAGACTATGCCTTGTGGAAACAACTCGCCCGCCACGGCATGACCAAGGTCGTCATCACGGACCACGAGACGGGCTGGAGGGACGGCGGCGAGAGTTTCACGTTTCGTACCCGGGCCGCGCCGGGCAAAGGCGGGGACGAGGCCCAGGCGGAATACGCGCGCAAGGTCCGCGCCCTCGGCTTTCGCTACGGCATCTACAACAACTACACCGACTTCGCGCCGGTCAACGAGTTCTGGCACGAGGACATGGTGACGCGGCTGCCCGACGGCAATTGGCAAACCGCCTGGCCCCGCTGCTACAATCCCAAGCCGGCGCGGGCCGTGGAATACGAGGCCCGCTTGGCCCCCATCATCCAGGAGAAGTTCCAACTCGACACGGCGTATTGCGACGTGCACACGGCGGTTCGGCCTTGGAGCTACGTCGATTACGACGCCCGCGTGCCCGGCGCCGGCACGTTCGCCGCCACGTTCTACGCCTACGGCGAAATCATGCTGCATCAAAAGCGGACATGGAACGGTCCGGTCTACAGCGAAGGGAACAACCACTGGTACTATTGCGGCCTTACCGACGGCAATTACGGGCAGGACCAATTGGCCCATCTTAGCGAGCGTCCTTGGCTGGTCGACTTCGACCTCCGCAAGCTGCATCCCCTCTGCTGCAATTTCGGGATGGGCAACCCCGAGATGTTCTTCGGCAAGGAAGGGTTGGGAAAAACCGCGGAAGACCGCGAAGCCCGCCTGGACCGGTTCCTGGCGGCGACGCTGGCGTTCGGTCACACGGGTTTCTTGGTCCTGCACGGCGGAATGGCGACCGCCGCCCGCAGTTACTTCAATCTGCAACAAGTGCATGCCGCCTACGCTCAAGCCGCGGCAAAGGACATTCGCTACGCGGACGAAGGCGGCAAGCTGCTGGACAGCTCCGCCGCGCTAGCCACAGGAGCCTTCACGCGGTCGCAGATCCGCACGCGTTATTCGAACGGCCTGACCGTAACCGTCAACGGGCATCCTGAAGAGAATTGGGCCGTCGACGGCATGGTCTTGCCCCCGAACGGCTGGCTGGCGCGTAGCGATGACGGCGATCTCCTGGCGTACAGCGCTCTGGTGGACGGCCGCCGCGCCGATTACGTGGACTCGCCCGCCTACGTGTATGCCGACGGTCGCGGCCGCTTCACGCGATTTCCCAAGGCCGCCTGCGACGGCCAAATGATCGCCCACAAGCGCGAGGACGGCCGGTTCGAAGTCATCCCGGTGGGGGCGTGCCGGGAGTTCGCGATCGGTCTCGGCGGCCGCTCGGCCGAGGTCACCGCCTTGGACGAAGAGGGCACGGAGATCGGCAGCCCCGAGATCCGTTACAGTCGCGGGCTCGTCCACATTTTGCCCCTTCCCAAGGCGTTCAGCTACGTCGTCTCCCCTCGGGAAGAGAGGCCGCACGGCCTCGATTGCCCGCGCATCCAAGTCGTGCCCGGCGAGACGGTTACCGTGCGGGGGACGCAGGAGCACGCGTGGCAAGTCCCCGCGGATGCAGCCGCCGGTTCGCACCTCTGGCAATCCTTCGAGGACGCCTGGATCGACTTTGATGTCGTCCCGCTGGTGGACGTGCAACTCGCGTTCGACGACCGCTGCGAACTGCGACTGGCGCCGCGATTCCCGGCCGGGATCGGCCCCGGTGTCGTGGAACTGAACGGCCGGCAAGTCGGGCCGCCCCTGGAAGCGGGGAAACCGTGGCACTATCGCGAACCGCAAGCGTGGACGCTCGATCACGAGGAGGTCCGCGACATCCCGCTGCGGGTGACCGTGGGCCCCTTGCAATTCGAAAAAACTTGGCGGTGCAAGGTCGAACGCGGGCTGGTTCGCCTCCCCGCCGATTTTCAGCGATTCACGGCCGGCGAATGCCTGCGGGGCGGCGACGAGCGCCCCTTTCAGAGCGGCAGCGGCGCCCATGCGCACCTATCCGAGACGAGTTGCGGGGGCATTGTCCGGCCGTCGTTGTTCATGCATCCGCCGTACCAACACGGCGTGGGCTACACCTATGCGATTTTCGATCCTATCGAGCTGCCCTCCCGGCCGGCCGCCTTTCGCTGCCTGATCGGGAAAGGCGACGGCAGCGATCCCGGCGACGGCATTCTGTTCCGCGTAGCCGTCGTGGAAGACGACGGCGCGGAGACCGTCGTCGCGGAACGGCAATGGATTCGCCACGCTTGGGAACCGTTGGAAGGGGACCTGTCACGGTGGACCGGCAAGCGAATTCGCATCAAGGTGATCGCCGATGTCGGTCCG
>JAAZNR010000118.1 GCA_012798155.1 Thermogutta sp.
GACGGGAAATCCCGCCCTGATTCCCCTCCAGGCGGAGGCGGGGGGGACCGTGATCGGCGTCGATTGGCGCATCCGGTTGTCCGAGGCGTGGGCGATGATCGGCGAAGATCGGGGTATTCAGGGGAACTTGGATCCCGCCGTATTACTCGGACCGGAGGAGGTCGTGCGGCGCCGGGCGCGCGAGGTACTGGCCGAGACGCGGGGCCGGCCCGGCCATATCTTCAACCTCGGCCACGGCGTCCTTCCCTCGACGCCGATGGACAACGTCCTGGCCCTGATCGAGACCGTGCACGACTGGGACCCCGAGCAATTGCCGTGAAACGATCTCGTCACGACTCGAAGGTCTCGGCTCCCTGATCGCCTTCGCGCCGCTTTTGCGGAATGGTCTCCGGCGGCTTGTGCGGCGGGGGGGGGACCGCCGGCTCATCGGTGTGGGCCTTGTGCTGGGATTCCGGCCGGGGGATCGGCTCGGCGGCCTCGGCGGTTTGTTCCTCGTCGTAGTCATCGTACGAGGGGACGTAGCCGGGCAACAGCGACCGCGCCTTTTCCTCCTCATAGGCCTGAATGACGCGAGACTGGATCATTTCCCGGCACTTGGAGTTGATGGGATGGGCGATGTCGGCGTAGAGTTTGGCCCGGCCTCCCTCATCCTTGGCGATCGGCTGTTCCTTGAGCCGAATGCCGCACTGGCTGCAATACTGTGCTCGCAAGTGATTCTTGGTCCGACAGGCGGGGCAGCGTGCGGTGAGCTTGCGGCTGGGCATGGCGACGAACAAACCGCCGGCTCCCTCGATGATCTTGAGATCCCGTACCACGAAGCTATCGTCGAAGGTGATGGAGCAGAAGGCCTTGAGGCGTTCCCCCGGTTCGTCCATGAGCTTGATGCGAATCTCGGTGATCTTCACGGCCGACCTCCCTTCCTCCGAGAGCATTAGGAGCAACCCTGGACGGTAAAAACGGCGGCGAAGTCGGGATCGGCCTGCAACCGGCGGGCGGCCGCCCAGGCCGATGCCCGATGCGGAAACAGCCCGAAGCAGCAGGAGCCGCTGCCCGTCATCCTCGCCGCCCATGCCCCTTCGGTTTCCAGGCGGCGTCGCAGGTCAATGAGTTGCGGAACCAAAGTCTCCGCGGCCTCTTGCAAACGATTGAACAGGCCCGCGGCCAATCGCCGACGGTCGCCCCCGGCGAGGGCGTTCAAGCAATCTTCGACGTTTCGCGGCTGATGAGGCGGCCGGCATGCCCGATACACCTCCGCCGTGGACAAGCCGAAGCGCGGTCGAACGACGACGGCATGCCATCGCCCCGGGCCCGATACCGGGATTACACGTTCTCCCCGCCCGCGGCAAACGCACGGCCCGGCTTGGAGGAAGGCCGGAACGTCGCTGCCCAGCTCGGCCGCCCAATCGGGTAACGGTAGTAGATCGCGATTCAAGCCCCACGTCAAGCACGCGCCGAGGAGTGCGGCGGCGGCGTCGGAGGAGCCTCCGCCCAGGCCGGCGCCGGATGGAATCCGCTTGAAAATGTCCATCCGCAGCCCGCCGGAGACGCCTGCCGCCCGATGGACCCGCTCGACCGCGCGATATGCCAAATTCGTGGCATCGCTGGGGACATGGCCCAACATTGCGGACCTCGAAAACGCCTGGTGCGTTGCCCATCGCACCGTCAACTCGATACGCGACTCGGGAATTCGCCGGAAAACCAGCGTATCAAAAAGGTCGATCGGATAGACAAGAGTCTCAATATCATGGTATCCGTCGGGGCGGCGGCGGACCACTTCCAGGAAGAGATTCAATTTGGCCGGAGCGTCGATTTCCCAGCCTGATTCGGTACGTCGGACTTGCATTCCTTGTCCGCCGTTCTAGGGACGATCCGATCCCCTTTGCAAGCTTTCGGGATTCTAGCAATAGTGTGAAGGAAAAGTCAATACAGAAGGGGGGATTCCGCTCCCCGTCGCTTGGCGGCAAAGGCCTGAGGCAACAGGCGGCCACCATCCGTGAGCGGCCGGGATTCGCCATTGCCGCATTGGGATGAGTCGGCCTATAATCCCGCCTCGAAAAAGTGTCCGGGGAGTTCCGTCGGGCGGGGTGGAATCGCGCCGTCCGAGCACGAACGCCTTGCCCGTGCTGCGAACAGAGCGAGAGTCGCCAAACAGAACGAGAGTCGCCAAACGAGGTTCAGAAGTCCCGGCCATTGTCCATCATTCAGGAAGTGCTCCGGCGTGCGTGGGATCCGAGGCGTACTACTGGCAGGCATTTTGATCGCGGCGGGGCTTGGGCTGCGCATTCTGGGACGAGACGGCCCGGCACCCGACTGGGCTGTTCGCTGCCTGCCGGGAATCTTCACCGCCGCCCGCGCTGCGGAGAATGCCGCGGAGAATGACTTCTCCGTGGCGAATGGGCCCGTCCAGGCTCGTGATCGCGCAGCGTCGTCGGTCAGCCCGTACCGCCGCGCGGGGGCTGGTGTGGGTTTGCGGCGCCCGAGCTGGCCTCCCCGGTTCGATGACGCGAGTCCGGCCTCGGCCGAGGCAAGATCGGCGCCGGGCGCGGCCTCGCCGGTATCCGCCGCGGAAAGCTGGGGCGCGGGGCCGGAGTCGGCACTTTCGCAACCCCGTGGACGCGACGGCGGAATACCCAAGGTTGTTTTTGAAGAGCCGAGCGACGGGCCGTTCGCCCCCAATGGTGCGACGCTCTATCCGGCGACGTCGCGCCCCGATCCGCCGTGGCAGCAGCCGGTGTTTCCCCCCGCATATACGCGGATGCCTTCCGTAACGCCGCCTTTGTCCGCTGGTGGCTTGCCGGGGGCGGGGATGGGCGCGAGCGGCGCGGTTGGGCTTGACCCGGCGGTGGCCCAAACTCAGACCGGGAATGCCGATCCCCTCGCCGAGAATCCGGGCGTGGGTGCGGCGGCGTTCGTCTCGGCGGCGGGCGTGGTTTCTCCAGCGGCTTCCACGGCCACCGGCAGCGGAGCAGCGTCGCCGTCCGTTTCCGCCGGCACCGGAGCTGGAGCGGCGTTGCCGCACAGTGAGCGATTCGCCCTGTCCACGGAATCCCCGCCCTTGGCCTATGTGCCGTACGAACGGGCGACGCTCTTGGCCCGCGTCGGCTCGGACGTGATTCTGGCGGGCGAGCTGCTGGGCGCGGCGAACGAAATCTTGGACGAAATGAAGGATCGCATCGCCCCGGGGGAAGAAGAACGCTACAAGCAAATGATTATGAAGCAGTTGCTCCGCCGCCGGCTAGAGGCCAAGCTGATCTATCAAGACGCGGCCCGAAGCATACCGCCGGAGGCCCTCAACGGCTTTCGCGAAGAATTGGGCAAGGAGTTCGAGGAGCGCGAAATCCCCCGGCGGTTGAAGTCCCTGGGGCTAAGCTCGCGGCAGCAATTGGAGCAGCAATTGCAGTCTTTGGGAAGCTCTCTGGAACAAGAGAAGATCGCCTTCATCGAGAGCGTGATCGCGCGGCAATGGCTTCAGCAGCAGCGCGGCGAAAAACCCAAGAATGTGGCGGCCGCCGATCCGGAAGCGCTACTGGAATACTACCGCACGCACCTTGCCGAGTTTGAACGCTCCGGCAAGGTTTTGTGGGAGCAGCTCATGATCCGCAAGCGTCCGGATCGCTCCGATGCCCGGTCCCGGGCGCTGCTGGCGACCTTGGGGAATCGCGTGCTGTCGGGGGAGCCGTTCGCGGACGTGGCGAAGAGCGGTTCCGAGGGACCGACGGCGGCGGAGGGGGGCATTCGGGAATGGACCGTCCAGGGGAGCCTCCGCTCCCAAGTGCTCGACGAGGCCCTTTTTCAACTGCCGGTGGGGCTGCTCAGCCCGATCTTGGAGGATGAAAGCGGCTTCCATATCGTGCGGGTGATCCAGCGCGAAGATGCCCGCCGAATTCCCTTCGAAGAGGCCCAACCCCAAATCCGCGAGAAACTCCAGGAGCAGCGCGAGAAGGAAAAGATCGTGGAATACCTGGAGAAACTCCGCCGCGAAATTCCCGTTTGGACGATCTACGATTCGCCCAATCGCCCCGCGGACGGCGTCTCGAGGCGATAGCGATTCGAGACGCGGCGAGCAGGCTGGCAGGGCGTCGCGCGATCGTAAGAGGAGCGGACGAGCCCTCGGCGATCCGGCGGCGGAAGCCCGGCACGAACGTCAATCCGCGTCCTCTTTCTTCGCGAGGTCCGTCTCTCCCGTCTCGTCCTGCTATGTTGCCCTTAAAGCTATATGTTGCCCTTAAAGCTATACGTATAGGATCCGTATGCGTGAATCCTAAGCGGGAGCGAAATCCGCGAATGCACGCGAATTTTCGCGAATTGGGGGTATGGACGAATTTCGGAATCATGGTATTTTTACCCCGTAGACTGCCGGCTCGTCCTTTAGGGCATGACCCTAGTTTTCCAGGCTCGCGGCCGGAGACTTCGAGATCGAGATGTGGCATGACCACCGATAGCAGAACCGATAGCAGAATTGTACAGCGTCTCCGATGACGGGTTCGCGGGCGTGACCGTGTCTCCGAGACGTTAGTCAGAAGTCAGGTGCGAGGCACTCCGGGAACTCGCGATGCTCGGCCTAGGGCAGGAGGTTTACGTATGGCCGTTGTCTTGGGTGCCTGTGAAACTCCGCCCCAAGGAATTCAACGGCGATACGGCAAACCGCGTACGGCCCTACGGCGTCGGGATCGATTGTCACTCGCGTTTTATTCAGGTCTGCGTGCTCGTCTAGCGTGATGCGCTTCGACGATGGGAGCGCGAGCGTCTCGGGCAACATGGCTCAATTGATGTCGTTCCCGGGCGGCTTTAGTAGTTTCATTCGCGTCTATTCGCGGACATCAACGTAGCCTGTTTCCCCGTCTCGTCTCGCTCCTCGGTCTCGTCCTGCTCCTCCGTCTCGTCTTGCCGGAGGGCCGAACGTTTTTCGAACCACAGGGCCAGGCTCGCCGCACCGGCCAACAGAAAGCCGATCACTCCCAGCAGGAGGTTGGCGCGCTGCATGGCCGTGTGGAACCGCACCTGCTTCAAGTAGTCGGCCTCGAAGTTGAATAACGGGGCGTCGATGCCCGCCTCCAGGGCGCGGAAGAAGCGGACGGTATTGGCGGGCGACCAGCCAAGGATCGTCGGTTTCTCGGGCCGGGTGAAGAAGAGGAGCACGGCTCCCGCCAGGGCGATGAGCAAAATCGCGGCACCCAGGGCGCGGAATCGTCTCGCCCAAACGACGGCCGCGTTGAGGTCCCCGGCGTCGTCCTCCGCAGCGTCTCCGGGGACGGGGTCTTGCGATTGCAGGGTCAGCCGCGAGGGTACGACCAGCGTGCGACCGCATGGGCAACGAATCTCGCTGCCGGCCTGGTGAAGGTCCACGGACAGCTCGCGCCCGCATTCGCAGTGCAAACGGTAGGCCATGCGTCGTCACCTTGCGACCGTGGGATCGCGGTTGTTGTCCAGACCGGTTCGCCGCGGTAAATGCGCGATTCCGCGCGATCGAACGGCAACGCCGAAGTCGCCCGCACGTACGGGGAACGGCGTGCGATCCTTACGCAATCGAGGGCCGCCGACTCTTACGCAATCAAGGACCGCCCGGTTCGAACCGCTTTGAACGCCGATCGGCGATGTCTCTTCCATGATACCACGCGGCCATGATACCAGGGGGGCGATCGGATTCGCCCGGC
>JAAZNR010000851.1 GCA_012798155.1 Thermogutta sp.
CACGTCCTGCCGCCGGAATTCGTCGGCCACGCGTCGCGCCTTGGCCTCGTGGTCCACCATTCCCGCGTAGTACACGTCGGCCCAAGCCTTCATCCGCGACTCGATGAATCGGCCGTAGCCGAGCAACCGTTCCAAGAGACCGGCGAACTGTTCCCAATAGCGCTCGTGCCCGATCGAGTACAAGCCCACTCGCGGACGCTTGCCCTCTCGCAGCCGCGGGAGGAGGCCGCCGGCTTGGAAACTCATGAGCGAACCCCAACCGGCCGCACCGAAGCCGGCCCCCGCCGTTCCCAGAAAGCCGCGCCGCGTCAACTCGCTCATTTGTCATCTCCCAAAAGTGAGGCAGGCAGTATTTCGGCGGCCGAAGCCGGTCGATCGACCGCGTTTGGCTCCATTGTGTCTGCCGGCCGGCGCCGCCGCAAGAAAATGTACCCGTTCACGGGCCTGCCCGTCCGTCTTTGAAACGCAAAGGCCCGGACGGCACGGATTTGGAAACGCAGAGGGCGCGGAGAAGGAGAAAGAAGAATCGGTAGCTGCAAGTCCGCGTTCTCGCCGTCTCTGCGTTCTCGGCGCTCTCCGCGTTTCCATCTCTTCATTGTCTCTGCGTTTCCATCTTTCATTCCCGAAAGCCGGATACTTCCAGCTCCGGCCGGGTGGCAGCTTCGGCCGGGTGGCAGCTCCGGCCGGGTGGCTGGGGTCGTAGCGCAGCGAAGCCCCCAGTCACCGGTCCTCGCGCCGCTTCCAACACCGGCTGATGTCGGCGGCGAGTTGTTCCGCTGCACTCATGCCCCTGCTCGGTCTGTCTTTGAAACGCAAATGCTCAGACGGCACGGATTTTGAAACGCGGAGGGCGCAAAGGGCGCGGAGGAGGCGGTGGTGATGGAAGAATGAAGAAGAATTGGCAGCCGCAACTCCGCGTTCTCATCCGTCTCTGCGTTCTCTGCGTTCTCCGTGTTTCCATCTTTTCATTCCCCAAAGTCGTTCACGTGCCTGCCGCCGGTCCCTGAACGGTTACAACAAGATGAGGCACGGCTCGCCGCCCGCGGCCACGAACGAAAACGAGGAGCCGGAATGGGCATCCGACTCCTCGGCTCGTTCGCTTGACATTCAGGTCGTCGCGGGGCAGTGACGCTCCAGGCGGTGCCACGCCGGGAAACCGCCGTCCGCTACGTCCTCAGAAGGGGTTCTCGATCAACGGATCGCAGTCGCCGATAGTCCATTGGTTTTGCCCCAAGTCCCCGGCCTGTAAGCGCCCCTGGTCGATGCCGGCGGAGTCGGTGTAGGACGAGTCGGACGCCCCGTCGACCACGCAATCCGGGACCTGGACATCCCAAGGATGCGCGATGTAGTAGGACTGGTCCAACGAGATCACGGCCTCGACCACGTCGCCCAGCTCCGTGATCACGGCATCGCGAACCGCGCTCAGTCCGCCGACGACCCCGATCACCAAGACGGTGATGAGGAGAATCCACTCGAACGTCAAAACGCCTTCATCCGACTTCCACAGATTCTTGAGTACAACCCTCACGATCCGATCCTCCACTTAGAGACACGAGACGTACCGGTACACGCGAGGGAAATCCATGTGCACAAGTCATGCCAAAAGCCGGC
>JAAZNR010000852.1 GCA_012798155.1 Thermogutta sp.
GGCGTGAATCGTTGATCCTACGTTTACCGCATCCTACTTTTACTACGCAGGATAAGAAGCTGGGCACACTGGGATACGCAGCTTTGCCAGTCTGCGTAAGATCGGTAAGCCGGTTTCGGCGATCCTGCCCAGTGAAACTACCTCCCTCCAAAATAGCACGCCTTGGTTCGACTGCCAATCAGAGGCCGTTTGCGTTGTAGTAGCCGCCCCATAAAGCAGCATCCAGCCGCCGCGGTTACCGCAATCGTCACTGGTTCGGAGGTTGGATCGCAAGCGGCCCGCCGACCGATGGGAAGCCGATCGACGGGAAAAGGTGTCTCGCAGGCGGCGGCCGTCCCCGTCGCGAAAGATCGCCGTGCAGGCGGCGGTTTTGGGGGCCAAGCGAGAAGCGGTACTTGCCCCTTTCGGTGCCATGAGGGGACATTTCTAACTGGACTTTTGCAAACTGCTCCCCTCTCCCTCTGGGAGAGGGGCAGTGGGTGAGGGCTTGGTGAAGTGAAGCAATCACGGCAAGCCGTTTTCGCGCCTAATTGCCCTCGCCATAACCCTCTTGCAAGGCGGACGAGAACTTGTCACGACAATTTGCAAAAGTCCAGTTTCTAATGGTTTCAAAATGGGGGCATTTCTATTGGTCGCTGACATGCCGGGCCGACGAGCGGCCCTACCCCGCTTATAATGGAAAGATCGGCTCCCGTATCTCGGCGACCGCGCTTCGCGATCCGGCGGTCTTGCGTCCGTGGGAGCACCGCCGATCCGTGAAAGCGTAACCGTAACATTGTGATTCCCGGCTGTGGTTCCCGCCGGCTCGCGAGGTGTCCTGCGGGGCGCCCCAGGGGACCGATCCGCTTCCTTGCGCTTCCTTGGAGGTCAACATGCAGTTCGGAAAACCGAATCGCGTGCAGCGCAAAGCCCCTCCCCGTCGCTCACGGCGTTGGTCCCGCCGGCAGTGGCTCCGCGCGACCGGCGCGTTGGCCGGCATCGCGAGCGGCACCTTGATCGCGCCCTGGCATTATGCGGCCGCATCGGAGCGGTACGGGAGCACCGTTCGCGGGCGGTTCTTCTACGAAGGGACTCCTCCGGAACGGAGGAAATTGACGGTCGACAAAGACGTGGACTGCTGCGGCAAGTTCGACATCCGCGACGAATCGCTGATGGTCTTTCCGCAAGGCGGCGTGGCCAACGTGTATGTCTACGTCCGTACGCGCGGCGTGCCCGTCGCCGTTGCGACCGCGGAAAAGGCCCCCCGGCAGGTCCTCCTCGACAATCGCGATTGCATCTTCAAACCCCACTGTCTGGCGCTGTGGCACTTGCGGCAGGAGCTGCATATCGTCAATTCAGACCCGATCGCGCAAAACGTGGCCTTCTCGCCGTTGGGAGACTTGCCCGCGAACATCGTGTTGGCCCCGGCCCCCGGCGAGAACACCGAAGCCACCTGGCGATTTCGGCGGAGCCAGACCCAGCCTTTCGTCGTCTTGTGCAACTACCATCCATGGGAAAAGGCATATCTCTTGGTCCGCGACAATCCCTATTTTGCCATCTCCGGCGAAGACGGCGGGTTCGAAATCGCCGACCTTCCGCCGGGCGACTGGGAGTTCCAGCTCTGGCACGAACGCGTCAATTACTTGAATCTGCCGGAGTGGCCGCAGGGGCGGCGAACCATCAGCGTGACGGGGGAGGACGTGGAATTGGGCACGATTCGCCTCCGCCCGAGCGACTTGGGCATCGGCGGTTAGAAGCAAGGACGGGGCTGCCGACCCGGAGCCTGCGGCACTCGTCCGCGCCCATGCCGCCCCACGCGCCGCGGGCGTATCGCCGGCAAAGCACGAGCGGCCGGGGAACGACTCCCGCCGCAACGCAGGACGTGTCAGCACTGCCCGCGTCGATTCGCGACAACATTTGGACGATCCACACGGTTTCCTGATCCGCGTACAGTTCAAAAATGAAGCAGAAGATACCCGAAAACGGCAGCCCCGCCGGGAACCGCCGCCCAATTCCCTGCGGGGATCGCGCCGCCTTCGGCGGGGGAATCATCCGCCGCTCCGCGGTCGTTCGCGGCGAGGTGTTGGCGATTGCGGTCCTGTTCCTTGCCGCGGGATGCTCGTCCTACAAGTCGCCGAGTTTCCAATTGAATCTGGAGGGGCGAGATCCCGCCTCCGTCAAGCCGGCACAGCGCGAAGCCGTCGAGGAGATGTTGACGGACCTGTTCGGCACCCCCGATGATCCCCGCGTACCGCCCGGCGTGGACTTGGACCTATCCCTGCTGCAACGCGCCGCCGGGCCGATCGGACGAGATGTCACGGGGAGCGAGCGCGGACTCTTTCGCAAACATTGCGTGGTTTGCCACGGCATCTCGGGGGACGGCGCCGGGCCGATCGCCGAAATGTTGAACCCCTATCCCCGCGACTTTCGCAACGGCGTGTTCAAGTTTACCTCCGTGGCGGGCGGTGCCAAGCCGCTCCGTTCCGACCTCCTGCGGACCCTGGAACGCGGCCTGCCGGGGACGGGTATGCCTTCCTTTTCGCCGCTCGGCCCCGAGGACCTGGACGCCTTGGCCGAATACGTCCGCTATCTCAGCATCCGCGGCGAGACGGAATTATTCCTGCTGCGTACCGTCGTGGACGAAAACGAGCCGCTACCCCTCCGCCGCGGCTTTGTTCTCGAAGAGGGCGTCCGGCCGATAGACGCCATGTGGCGATTGGCGGAGGAGCAACCGCAGCAATACGTCATCGTCCCGCAACGCCCCAACTTGGCGCCGGATAAGCTCGCGGCGGCCGTCCGGCGGGGGAAAGCCCTCTATCAGGAACCGCGTGCCCAGTGCACCACGTGTCACGGCCCGGACGGACGCGGCGATGGATCCGAGACGGAATTGTTCGACGATTGGAACAAGGCGAAGATGGGAATTACCGACGCACAAACGCAACAACTGGCGAAGTGGTTTGCGCTACCCCTGCAAGCACTCGAACCGCGAAACTTTCACGACGGCCTATTCCACGGCGGCGGGCGACCGGAGGACATCTACTTGCGAATTTACATCGGCATTCCGGGCACTCCCATGCCGGCGGCGGGGCCGGCGCCGGGAACACCGGGCGTCTTTACTTCCGACGAAATCTGGGATTTGACATTCTACGTACTCTCGTTATCGCGCCGCGGATCGTCCTCACAGGAAGATTCCGCGTCGCCGGCAAGCGTGTCGGTGAACGCGCGGTGATCGGCCATCCGATCGCGATTGCGCGGTACGGCGCGCGATTGCGCGGTACGGCGTAGGAACGGCCCAAACCATGCCTCGAAAAGGCGAGAAATCGGTGAAGCAGAGAGGGGACCCGCCTTCGCGTGGCGCGGCCTCGGCCTCGCATCAATCGGCCTCGCATCGAGATGTGCCGCGATTGCCGCATCGCCTGGCCTGGGCGCTGATGGCGACGGTATTCCCCCTGATTTGGATGGGCGGACTGGTCACCACCTATAACGCCGGCATGGCGGTCCCCGATTGGCCCAGCACGTACGGCTACCTATTCATGTACCCCCTGGAAAGTTGGCTGAAGACGTGGGACGTCTTTCTGGAACACGGCCACCGCCTGATCGGGATGACGGCCGGCTTTCTCACCATCGCCCTGCTCTGGAGCCTGTGGGTTCACGACCGCCGCCCCTGGATGAGAAAGCTGGGAATCGCGGCCTTGCTTGGGGTAAGCCTGCAAGGCACACTCGGCGGCCTCCGCGTCGTAGGCCGGGAAATCCTCCTGGCCAATGTCCACGGCTGCGTCGCCCCCCTCTTCTTCGCCTTCACCGTCAGCCTGACCGTCCTCACCTCTCCCCGGTGGCGGCGGGAGGAAAAATCCAGGGAAAGCGAGCCGAACGCCGGCGAAAATGCCCGGCCCGCGCGACGCACATTTCACCCCACCTTCATCCTCTCCTTGCCGATCCTCGTGTACATTCAGATCGTCCTCGGCGCGCAACTCAGACATTTGCCGTCCGAGTTGCCGCCCGGCTGGTCTTTTCTTTGGACGATCCTCCACCTGACGGTCGCCGCCCTCCTGCCGATCGTGTGGGGTGCGTGCTCTTGGTATGCGGCCGGGCTGCCCTCCCCCTTCGCCCAGCGACGGTGGCTCCAGGCCTTCGGATGGTTGCTCGTCCTTCAGATCACGTTGGGGCTTGGCACTTGGGTCGTCAACTACAACTTCCCGCAATGGTTTCAAGACTGGGTCGTGGTCATTCCGTACACCGTCATCGACGGCGGGTGGCTTCAAGCCCTCGTCACCACGGCGCACACGGCGACCGGCTCGCTCCTTTTGGCCGTGGCAACGGCCTACGCACACTGGGCCTTGGCGGGGGCCAAGGCCGCGGCGCGTGACCACCGCTTCATCACGCATATACGAGCGGCGGGATCGAGATGAGGCGCGTTCGATCGGCAAGCCGCCCGGAAACGCATACCCATCCCTCCCACGGAGGACTTGCCTTGGCAGCGGAACCCGATAGCAATTCGTCATGGGGCGGCTATCGGCCGCCGACGGCGGGGTTCGTACCGCCGCCTGACACGATACTTGCCGACGAAGATACTGACCGCACTCGCTAGCGACCCGGATCGTGAGAATTCCCTTGAGTACAACCACTCCAAATGCACCCCTTATCCCGCCGCATGATGCGGCGCCGGCACAACCTTCCTTGACGGCGGCCCCCGGCTCGATCGGCCGATGGCCTATCGCCTTGGCGAACTTTTCCGCCCTGGTACGACCGCGGATCGTAACGATGGTGCTGTTCACGATGGGCGTGTCCGCGCGGCTGACGGCCGGACCGCACAGTAATCCTTGGTTGATCGGGCATGCCGTGGTGGGTGTGTTCTGGGTGATCGTCGGGGCGGTGATTTTCAACCAGTGGCTGGAATGGATGAGCGATGCCTCCATGCCGCGAACGGCCGACCGCCCCATCCCCGCCGGCAAGATTCGACCCCGCACGGCGGTCATCTTGGCCGCGGTCGCCACGGCCTTCGGCCTGACCTATCTCGCCGCCTTTGGTACGGCGCGATTGTCGGGCATCACCGCCCTGAGCTGGTTCCTTTACGCCGGCGTGTACACATCACTCAAGCCGGTTTCGATGTGGCAAACGCCGATCGGCGCCCTGTCCGGCGCAGCGCCGATTCTATTGGGTGCGGAAGCCGCCGGCGGACTGGCGAATCCGAATGCCTGGTTCTTCTTCGCCTTTCTCTATCTGTGGCAATTCCCCCACGCCATGGCGATCGCTTCGCTCTATCGCGATCAATTCGCGCAAGGCAACGTGCGGGTGGCTCCCGTCGCGGATCCCACCGGCCGAACAACCATGATGATGGCCTTGGGCGGTGCAATCGCCCTCTTGTGCCTCGGCGGCGTCTGGGTCTGGGCGGCGGGCATGCCGGTTTGGGCGACCGCCGTCATAACGGGTTCCTCATTCGCCAATCTTCTGGTTACCCTGCGATTCGCCCGTCGCCCGGACCAAAAAGCGGCGCGCGTCCTGCTCCGCGCCACCGTCCTTCACTTGCCCATCGTGTGCATAGTGTTGCTCAGCCTTTGAGGCCGCGTCTTGCCGCATTGTGCGGCGGTCCGCATTGTTGCGGCGGTCGGCATTGTTGCGACGGTTCACGATTGTTGCGGCTGTCTGCTCGCGTTGTTGCGGCGGTCTGCGTTGCTGGGGCAGTCCGTATTGTTGCAGCAGTCCGTATTGTTGCGGCAGTCTGCGGTCGAGCGGCGGAGGTCTCCGCGCCTTGCCGCGGAATGAGAGGCGTCTCACTCCCCCTCGTGATCCTTCTCGCCCACGAGGCCGCGCCGTAGAATCGAGATTTTGGCCGCTAATGCAAAGGATGAGGTTTCGCCATGAACGTCCTGGTGATCGGCAGCGGGGGACGCGAGCACGCCTTGGTTTGGAAACTGAAACAAAGCCCCACCGCCGACCGCGTCTTCGCGGCGCCGGGAAACGCGGGAACCGCCGCGGACGGGGAAAACGTCGCCATCCCCGAGGGCGACTTTCCGGCCTTGATCCGCTTCGCCAAGCAGAACGCCGTGGAGTTGACGGTCGTGGGTCCCGAGGCCCCTCTTGCGCAGGGCATCGTCGATGCGTTTCGCGCGGAAGGCCTCCGCATCTTCGGTCCCACGAAGGCGGCGGCGGAATTGGAAGCCAGCAAGGTCTTTTGCAAGAATCTGCTCCGCGATGCCAAGATTCCGACGGCGGGCTATCACGTCTTCTCCGAGCCGGCGGCCGCCGTCCAGTTCTTGAACTCCCGCGAGGACGGGCCGGCCGTCGTCAAGGCCGACGGTTTGGCCGCGGGCAAGGGCGTGATCGTCTGCCGCAACCGCGAGGAGGCCGTCGCCGCGGTCCGCCTCATCGCCGAGCAGAAGATTTTCGGAGCGGCGGGCAATCGCCTGGTCATCGAGGAACGCCTGCAAGGGGAAGAGGCCAGCGTCTTGGCCGTCACGGACGGCCGGAATATCGTCACGCTTCAACC
>JAAZNR010000853.1 GCA_012798155.1 Thermogutta sp.
ACTCGACTCCTCCCGCAAAGCCAACGGCAAAATCATGCCGCAAAAGCGTACCCGAAATCTTGCCGCCGACAGGTGTGATGATACTGCCGGAACGGCGGCCTCGCAATCTGATACGGGATCGTAAAATGGTAGCTGTGGGAAGCTCGCCGGGGCGTTTGCTCGGCAGGCAACCCCTCAGGGCGAAACAGGTCCCAAGCATTCGAAGGCAAAAAGATGATGGATTAGGGACATCGCCCCGGATGAGTCGTCATGGAGGGGAGCAATCACCATTCCAAACGACGATATTTCTGCTTACTGGACTTTTGCAAACTGCTCCCCTGTCCCTCTGGGAGAGGGGCAGCGGGTGAGGGCTTGGTGAAGTTGGGCAATCACGGCAAGCCGTTTTCGCGGCCAATTGCCCTCACCATAACCCTCTTCCAAGGCGGACGAGAACTTGTCACCACAATTTGCAAAAGTCCAGCACTTGCCGCTGACAAAGCGGCGCCGCCGATTGTGGCGGGCCGCGGCATGTGATAAAGTAATGGTTTGCTTCGCCGACAGGACGGATTCCCAGTTTTCCCCCGGTTTACAGCTCCGTGGTGCGAGCCGGGGCGACATTTGGGACTCGCGGGTGGGTAACCGCGAAATGAACCGTCGTGCCGCTCCCGCCGAAGTAGTTCAAATCTCAAAACTTGGCGAAACCCCCTAAATAACCTACACTTTCGAGGGGAGGGATGAATGAAATTCAGTGAATTCATCGTCCGTGACGCGATCCTGGTCGACTTCGACGTCGACGACGGCAAAGAAGCTATTATTCGACGCATTTGCGAGGCGTTGGTGGAAGCCGACGCTTTGGCCGAAGATCAACTGGAAGACGTCGTCCGAGCCATCGTTCGCCGAGAGGAAGAGGGGACCACGGGGATTGGTCACGGCGTCGCGGTCCCGCACACCAAACATGCAAGTCTCGATCGCCTCGTCGCGACCGTCGCCATCAGCCCTCAAGGCGTGGATTTCAATGCCTTGGACGGGGAAAAGGTCCATGCACTATTCCTCGTGATTTCTCCGCTCGACCAGCCGGGGCTGCACCTCCGGGCCTTGGAATACATCACTCGCCAACTCCACCACCAGGGCTTCGCGCGGTTCCTGCAAACGGCGAAATCGGCGGATGAGGTGTGGCAACTTCTGGAAGAGGCCGATCAAGGAAAGTTTGCCGCTTAGCGGTCCTTTCGGAGTCGGTCGGTGCCTTTCCCATTCCAACGGACTCCGCAATCGGCTTTGCGTCCGCCACAGTTGTTGCCTATGATGAAAATCCGTGGTAGACAATGCGGTGGCCGATAACCCGGAGGGCAAGCTTCTCGGTGAAAGGACGTTCGGGGCGAACACGGGGACGGGTTTTTCGTGTCGGAATGACGTGTCCGAATGATGAGCGACAACCGGGCCGACATCGCTGCTGTTCGCACTCGCACGGGCCCCTCGGCGTGTCAATACCTGAGCATTATCCAATAGGCATCCACTAGGCGTTCTTGTTATGGAGACGGATCCGCGGGAGGAGCGAAAGCCCGAAACAAGGGGTCGTCGCAAGATCCGAATCATCAACAGGGCCGGTTTGCACGCTCGCGCGGCGACGCTGGTGCGCAAACTGGTTCTCAATTACCAAAGCCGGTTAGTGCTCCGCAAGATTTCCGAGAACGGCACCCCTCTGGAAGGAAGGTTCGAGGCCGCCGACGGATCGAGCGTGCTGGACATGCTAAGCCTCTGTGCCCTTCAGGGGGATGAACTTCTGGCCGAAGCCGAGGGACCCGACGCCCAGGAGCTGCTGCAAGCTCTCGAATCCCTGGCTAGCCGCAAGTTTCTGGAAGAGGAATTCGCCCCGGACTCCGAACAAGGATCCCCGACGGTTTAGCCGGACCAGCGAGGCCCGCAAGTTTTGCCTTCCGTGGAATCCGTCGCGGCCCCGATATCGCCGGTCGGCACGGGAAGAGTGAATTCGGCACAGGAACAGCGAATGTTGCGTCTCCAAGGGATTGCCGTTTCCTCCGGAATCGCCATCGGCGAGGCCATGGTGCTGGGACGGGAGACATTCGACGTGCCGGACCGCCTGATCGAGGGCACGGCGGTGGAGCAAGAAATCGAGCGTTTCCGCGGCGCCCTCGCCGCCGCCGTGGAGGAGCTGTCCCGCCAAAGGGACGCCGTTATCCGAGAGCTGGGACAGCGATCCGGCTCCATCTTCAACGCTCATCTGGAAATCTTGCAAGACACCAAGCTGCGGGAGGATATCGAAAGCCTCATTCGCGAGCGGCACTACGCACCGGAACGGGCTGTCAGTCAGATTCTACGCCGTTATGCCGACGTCTTCCGCCGCCTGCCGAATCCGGACTTCGCGGAACGCGTCAACGACGTTTACGACATTGGAAAGCTCCTGCTGCGATCGCTGCTAGGTCAAGCGCACAGCGAAGTTTTTCAGCTTCACTCTCCCGTGGTCGTGCTGGCGGCCACGCTCACGCCCAGCGAAACGGCGCGGCTGGATCGGCGATTCGTACGCGGTTTCGTGACCGAAACCGGCGGCCCGGGCGGACACACGGCCATCGTGGCCCAGGGTTTGGGAATCCCCGCCGTTGTGGGCACGGGTCCGTTCCTGGGCGAAGTGTCGGGCGGTGACACCGTTATCGTCGACGGCGACCGCGGACTGGTCATCGTCAATCCCGACGAGGCCACCCTGCGCGAGTATCGGGAGCAATACCGGGCGATCGAAACCCTCCAGGCCGAGTTGCAGGACATTCGCGGTCTTCCGGCCGAGACGCTGGACGGCACCCGGATCCACCTCTTCGGCAACATCGAATTCCCGCAGGAAGCGGAAATCTGCCTGGAACACGGGGCCGAAGGCATCGGCCTATACCGGACCGAGTTCCTTTATCTCGGAAGGGCCACGTTGCCGAGCGAGGAGGAACATTATCAGGCCTATCTCCAGGTGGTTCGCGCCATGGGTGAGCGGCCGGTGACGATCCGGACGTTCGACTTGGGGGCCGACAAAATCCCCCGCGACTGGCTGCCTCGACAAATGGGCTGGGACAGCGAGAGCAATCCCTGCCTCGGACTGCGAAGTATACGCTTGGCCCTGCGTCACCTTCCCATGTTCCGGTCACAACTACGGGCGATCTTGCGGGCGTCGGCGATCGGCAGGGTGAAAGTCATGTTCCCCTTGATTGCCACTCTGGCCGAGCTGAGGCAGGCCAAGTTCGTCGTCGCCGATGTCATGGAAGAGTTGGCGGAAGCCGGCATTCCGTTCCGGAGAGAGATTCCCATCGGCATGATGGTCGAGGTTCCCTCCACGGTCATCATGCTGGACCGATTCCTCCCCGAAGTGGATTTCATCAGTATCGGGACGAACGATCTCCTGCAATACACCCTGGCCGTCGATCGCACGAACCGAAACGTGGTGTCGCTGTATAGTTCGGCCGATCCCGCCTTGATTCGGCTGTTGTCGCAAACGATTCGTACGGCTGAGGAGCGTCGGGTTTCGGTCGGCCTGTGCGGCCAGATGAGCAGCAGCCCGATCTACACGATGCTGCTGATCGGGCTGGGATTGCGGGACCTTAGCGTGACCGCGGGGGCCATCCCCGAAATCAAAAAAGTCTGCCGCAGCGTGACCGTCGCCCAGTGCCGCGAGGTGGTGAGTCACGTGATGGAGATGGAGAATGCCCGCGATATCCGGGCGTATCTCCGCGAGGAACTGGTCAAGATTCTGCCCGAGTTCGGCCGCCTCCCCTAGCCGCGCCGCCCTGGACCGCGATCCTTGGGAGCGGGAGCGGATCCGCCCGGAATCGTGAGAACGAAGCGAAAATCGCGACGCGGCTCACAGGAAAAAGTGTCACAGAAGAAGTCTCACAGCGGAATAGTGACAAAAA
>JAAZNR010000854.1 GCA_012798155.1 Thermogutta sp.
ACGTGGAGGCCTGCTTTTCGCGGCACGGCGGCAACCTCCGCGAGATGCTGTTCGAGCTGTACGACCTGTACGAGATTCGGCTCCATCCGCCGGTCAAGCCGCGGATCGAGGCGCGGCAAGGGGATGTGGGCGGGTAATCGCCCGGCATCACGCCGGGTGGCCGGCGTCGATTTGGGCGGCCCGAGTCGAGTGGCTGGGCTTGTGTGGTTGGAGTCAGGTGCCCGGGTTTGGGTGGCTGGGGTCGAAGCGCAGCCCCCAGACGCGCGGCTGCCGCTGCCGGACAAGGCCGCAGTGGCACCCGGCGCCTGGACACCTGAACTGAGTTTCCAAAGTCCAGGACTAACCAAAAAACTCGTAAATGGCAAAATGGACTCCGACGCGAACGCAATTCGACCCAACCTCAGCGTTCAGCACTGGATTCACTGGTGCGTGAACCTGCTCTCCGCCGTTGGTGCCGGAATCTTTCTTATCCCGTACTTTCGCTGCCAGCCAGAAAGCGTCCACGAGTTTGCAACTGCCCTTCCTGACTGGCAGCGGCAACTGTTTGTCTTTGCGATCTGCGTCATTTTGGCGTACACGCTGTTCAAGCTTTTCTCACCCCGTCTCTTGCATCTTCGATACTTCTTCACGCACCCACCGACATGGTCGGCATGGCTGCTGGGTGGGTTGGTCCTGTGCGGCCTTGATCTCGGAATCGGGTTGTCGAAGCACACCTACACTGCATCGTGGAACGAGTGGCTCGGCTACGGATTGGGATCGGCACTCGTCGTCTCCGTCGTTCGCCATCTGATCGCCCTCAGTGAGCCCGCTGGTCAACCCGTCACGAAGGCGACGCTATCGAGAGAATGTGCGAGTTCGCTGGACTGGACAACCGTCGAACCGTGGCTTCGATCCGATGCACCCGCTTCACACGACTTCCTCGGGAACTACTCGGTCGCAGAGCGAATGAGAGGGCTTCTCATCGATGCGACCCGTTCCATCGGAATCGTCGGGCCGTTTGGTGCCGGTAAATCGAGTGTGGTGAAGTGGATCGAAGAACTTGTGCAGGAGGATGGCAAGTTCCTTCTGAGTGAACATAGCTGCTGGGGCTTTGAAACCTCTTCGGCCTCGATTCACTCGATGCTGAGGGATGCCATCGGAAAGGTCGAACAGCGAATTGACACGTTTCAGATCAGTTGGCTACCTGAGTCCTACCGGCAAACGTTTTCGGCAGGCGGGGAATGGCTGGACAACATCTCGAAAATGCTGTTCGGACAACGTGATCCCATCGACCAGTTTCGCCGCCTCTCTGCCCTTCTGGGCGACATGGGTGTGCGTTTGGTCTTTGTCGTCGAGGACTTGGATCGGAACGACAGCAGATCGTTTGACATTCAGGAGGTTCTCGCATTCCTCCAACAACTGAAGGGGTTCTCCAATCTATCGTTCATTCTGACAGGTGGGCTGAGAACCTCGCCGAGGATCGACTACGCCAAGCTGTGCGATCACATCGAGTACCTGCGAACGATCTCGGTTCATCAATCCGGCTCGCTTGTTGCGGTCCTGCGTCAACAATGCCTCAACCAAGAGGCATTCCCCCACGTCCACTTGAACGACTCGGACGACAACCAATGGAATCCGGAGCGATGGTCGCTCTTGTCAGATCGAGACGAAGTGTACCCACCGGAAGCCATTGCTCGCCTCCTGAATACGCCAAGGGCGCTGCGCCATGCGCTGAGTTTGACCTATCGTGCATGGCAAAAGCTTTACGGCGAGATCGACTTCGATCATCTGCTGGCCATGAATGTGCTGCGGTACGCTGCGCCCGAAGCATTCTCTTTCGTGCTGCGGCATTGGCATCGCTTTCGTGATCAACCATCGAAGGACCTATGGCAACACAGCCATTTGGAGAAAATCACAGCGTCCCTGCGACGAGAGTGGGAGCAGGTCTGTGGGGGTGTCGATTGGGATGCGAGGGCCGCTCGAACGCTGATTGATCTCATTCTGCCATTTACTCCAATGTGGTTTGGTGAGACATCCCCCGGAGGTCGCCCTCGGTCACAAGGCGTTCAATACGAACGATACTGGCAACGGGCGTTGAACCAAAACATCGCAGCCGACGAAGTTCGAGACCAAACGGTCATTCGTGACATGCAGCAATGGATCGAGAATCGTGTTCCTGATGCGGCGCTTGTCACCGGCGTTTGCTCTAACCCATGTTACAGCAAGGTTTGGGAACAGTTGGACTACCGCGGCTTCTCGGACGACCGAGAGAGAATCCTAGCGTTCTGCGAGCAGGTGTTGGAGCGTATTCGGCAGCAGGACAAGGCGGAAGCTTCAAGGAACAGCCAAGGATTCATTCCGATCTTGCGATACGCGGCTCGGCGCGTCGGACTTGTCGAAGCGAACGCCCGATGGCTTGAGAAGCAGATCACAGAGGCGGCGAGCGTCAGTCTTGAGCTTGTGAACGCGCTTTGGTACTACTGGGGCGGCTCGATTCTTCGAGACCAAGATCGACAAGCCGTGCGTCGGCACAGCCTTAATGAGTTGCAGAGGACGTTGACTGGTGGAAACGCTCTCATTTCACGATTGCATCCCCATCTCTCGACGACACTTTACCACTTGGTTTTCGACCCCGGAAATGACCGTGGAGCGACACTCAACGACGTGAGCTCGTGGTCATGGTTAGGACCGATGATCCTTGAGGCGGTGCGGAGTCGAAACGTTCAAGCGCTGGTAAACTGTGCAACGCTGCTTGGCGGTCGAGTTTCTACCGAAAAGGGGGTGACCGTTGACGTTGAAGTCCTGGATGCCTTCTTCGGTAACTCGGCACACGAGGTCATCGATATTCTCGACGAAATGCTCGATCAGATACCAGAGCAGCATCAGATGCTCGTCAGAAACATCGTGGGTGCGGCTCGGCGGCACTTTGCTGGGACGCCTTCGTCAGTCGAAGAAGAGGCGGACAACGACGATCCCAATTAAACCAGTCCCTTTTGCTCACGGCGTACGGAGCGATTTCCTGTGCTACCTGTTCTCAGCGTTTCCGCTCTCGGAGCGTGTCTTCAAATTAGCTTTTGGCGGCCGGAAGGCGCCGGAACGTCTCAACCCGTTCGGAACGTGTTAATCGGTTTGACACAACTGCCGTACGGAATTAGTGTCGCGCGGTAGTTGTAGCATGCGGGGTGGCCGGGCGTGGGTAGCTGAGGTCGGGTTGGGTGGCCGGGCGTGGGTGGCTGAGGTCGAGTTGGGTGGCTGGGCTCGAGTTGGCTGGGCCGCGGTCGGCGATCATCGGGCGGGGGAGGCCGCGCCGAGCGAGACCTCCACGGTCGGCCGGGCGGCGGTGGGGCTGGCGTCGTGGGCCGCTTGGAACCAGCCGCCGGGGGCCACGCCGATGGCCAAGGTCAGCACCAGGCAGACGAACACGGCGACCACGGCGGGCGGGGAAACGACGGCGGTTTGCGGTCCTTCGCCCGCATCCTCTTCGGTGAAGAACAGCGCCCCCACCACGCGAAGATAATAGGCGGCCCCGATCGCGGCGTTGATCGCGCCGATCACGGCCAGCCAGAGGAGCCGGGAGCGGATCGGGCTTTCGCTGGGCGAGGCCCCCACCTCCAAGGCGCTGAAGAAGACGGCCAACTTTCCCCAGAAGCCGGCCAGCGGCGGGATCCCGGCCAGGCTGAACATGAAGGCCGCCAGGGACCAGGCAACGAATCGCGGCGTCCCCGCGGCGGACCGCGCCAGGCCCCGCAAGTCGTCCAAGCGTTCGACGGGCCGATCGCCCCGTCGCAGGGCGCTGAGGGCCGCGAAGGCCCCCGCCGTGGCGATCACGTAGGCGATCAGGTAGAGAAGCATCGCCCCCGCCCCGTCCCAGGGGTGATCGCCGGGGCGGCGGTAGGTCATGGCCGTGGTCAGACCGATCAGCATGAAGCCGGCGTGGGCGATGGAGGAATACGCCAGCAGGCGCCGCAGATGGGTTTGCCAGAGGGCGATCACGTTGCCCACCGTCATGGTGAGGACGGCCACGGCGAGCACGGCCTGCCAAAAGGGTCCGCCCCAGCCGACCATGGTCGCCAAGAGGAGCTTGATGACGGCCGCCATGCCCGCCGCCTTGGGAAACACCGAGAGCAGCGCGGCATTGGCGTGGGACGTCCCCTGATAGACGTCGGGGGCGTAGAAGTGGAAGGGGACGGCGGCGATCTTGAAGGCCAATCCGGCGAAGACCAGGACGGCGGCGAAGGCCCCCAGCGAGGGATCGCCCGGCATCCCCGCCGCGTCCGCCCAGGCGTGCACCGGGCGATCCAGCCGCAGCGAACCGCCCAGGCCGTAAACGTAGCTCAAACCGTAGAGCAGCACGGCCGAGGAGAGGATGCTGAGAAAGAAGTATTTGCCGGCGGACTCCTGAGGCAGCGGGCCGTCGCGATCGAGATAGAGCAGGATGTAAGAGGCGATCGAGATCAGCTCAAGGCCGAGGAAGAGGGTGATCAGATCGCCGGCGCCGCCCGCCAGTATGACGCCCAGCGCGGCGGAGAGGAGACAGGCCGCGGACTCGGCCTCCTGTTCTCCCGCGGCGTCCGCCCGCATGGACGCCAGCACGATCATGCCCAGGCCCGGCCCGAGCAGGCGAAAGAGGGCGTTGAAGGCGGCATACCACGGCTCCACGGCGGCGACCCCCTGCCACCATCCGGTCTGCACCACGGCGACCGCCCCGGCGAAGATCAGGGCGCACCAGGCCGTCCCTCGCGCTCCGCGGCGCAGCGGGGGAAACGCCCCGAGCAAAAAGCACGCCGCGGCGGCCATGCCCAGAATCAACTCGGGAATCATGTCTTGCAATGCCGTTCCCATGGGATTTGCACCGTTTAGCGAAAGGAGGCGAGCCGGGCGATCACGGCCCGGCGCCGTCATCCGTGGTTTCCAGGCCATGCCGGGACGCGGCGGCGTTCGGCGCCGGGCGGGGGGACGCATATCCGATTTCGGCAAGCGGCGGCCCCGCGGCCGCTCCCTGACTCACGACGGAGAGCGGCGAATCCCGGCCTTCCGGCGGAGTCGTCGTGGATGCCGCGGGAGGGGCGGCCGCCGCCATCGCTTGGCCCGTGAGGGACTGGAGCGTAGGCGTCATCCGGGCGAGGAAGTACGAGGGCTGCACGCCGATCCAGACGATGAACAGGCCCAGCGGGGCCAGGGCGAAGACCTCGCGGGCCGTGAGGTCGCCGACCCGGCCCTGTCCGGTGTAAGGGTCGCCTCCGCCGGGAGAGCCGGGGGCGTTCCGCTCCGGTTCCTTCAGTTCGCCGAAGAAGACCCGGCCGACCAGTTGCAGCATGTACCAGGCCGCCAAAACGACGCCGAAGACGGCAGCCACGGCCAAGGCGAGTTCGCCGGGGCGGAACAGCCACGCCCGCTGGAACATCCCGGCCAAAATCAAAAACTCTCCCGCGAACCCGTTCAGGCCCGGCAGACCGATGCTGGAAAACGTCAGCAGGAACATGAAGAAGGCCAGCAGCGGCAAGCGGCGGGCCAGGCCGCCGAAGGAGTCGATCCGCCGCGTATGATACCGCTCGTAGATCATGCCGACCACGGCGAACAGGCCGCCCGTCGCCAGCCCGTGGTTCACCATCTGAAGCAACCCCCCGTGCAGGCCGAGCGGATTGAGGGCGAAAAAGCCGAGCACGCAGTATCCCAGATGGGCGACGCTGGAATAGGCGATCAGGCGCTTGATGTCGCTCTGGGCCAGGGCGGTCAAGGCCCCGTAGATGATCCCCACCGCGGCCAGGAACAAAATCCAGGGGGCGGAGGCCGCCGCGGCATCCGGCAGCATGGGCAGGCTGAACCGCAGGAAGCCGTAACCCCCGATCTTCAGCAGAATCCCGGCCAAGAGAACGCTTCCCGCAGTCGGGGCCTCCACGTGTGCCAGGGGAAGCCAGGTGTGCAGGGGAAACAGCGGCACCTTGACCGCGAAGCCCGCGAACAAGGCCAAGAAAATCCACATCTGCACCGCCGGGGGAAATTGCCCGCCGGCCCGTAATGCCGCCAACTCCTCCGTCAGGCGCGGGATGGAGAAGGTCAGCACGCCGTGCGGCTGCAATTGCGCGTTGTAGATGGCCAGGGCCAAGAGGCCCAGGAAGGTCAGCAGGCTGCCGGCCAGCGTAAAGAGGAAGAACTTCACGGCCGCGTAGCGACGTTCCTCGTGTCCCCAAATGCCGATCAGGAAGAAAAGCGGGATCAGCGTGGCCTCGAAGAAGAGGTAAAAGAGCAGGACGTCGCGGGCGGCGAAGACGCCCAGCATTCCCGTCAGGAGGACCAGCAGCAGCCGGTAGAACGAGGTCGCGCCGCGGTCCACGGCGTGCCAACTGACCAAGACGGCGGTGAACGTCAACAGGGCGCAGAGCGGGAAGAGCCAGACGCTCAGGCCGTCCAAGCCCAATCCGAATCGCAGGTCCACGCCGGGAAAGCGGCCCGCCGTCCACGAGGTCTCCCAGACGGCGAAATCCCGGCCGCCGGCGGGAAACGAGAAGGCCAGGTAGCCGCTGAGGAGGAGCGTCAGCGTGACCACCAGCAAGGCGGCGCGGCGGGCGTTCTCGCGGCGCTCGCCGACGAGGGGCACGCCCAGCAAAGGCAGCAATACCGTGATCAGCAAAAGCGTGCTCATGCGGTTGGCAATCCTTCCCTACTGGACCTCGCGCCGCCGTGTCGCGGCCGGCCCCGGCAGCCGGGGTTCGGCCCTCGCCGTTTGGCCGACCGGGGTAGTCCGGCCGGCCGCGGTTGTCCGGTCATCCGGCCGGTTGGGGTCGTCCAGCCGGCTCCAGTCGTCCGGATGGCTCGGGGTGTCCGGGTGGCTGGGGTGGTCCGGGTGGCTCGGGTTGTCCGGTCGGCTGGGGTGGTCCGGGTGGCTGGGGTCGAAGCGAAGCGAAGCCCCCAGTCCCCAGCCCCCCGCCCCGCGGCTCGCGGCCCTCCCGTCCGGTTCGCGTACTCCTTGGAAGACCTCCTCAAAACAGGACCAGCGCCGCCAAGAGCGCCAGCATACCCAGCATCATGGCCGAGGCGTACCACGGGATGAAGCCGTTTTGCACGTCCCGCAGCAAGGCCCCGAGGGCCTTGGGAATCAGGCCGACGAGGTCCGCCAGACAGTCGATGACGTAGCGATCGAACCACGCCGCCAGGGCCGCCAGGCCGCGGAGGGGCCGCACGATCGCCAGCGCGTACAACTCGTCGATGAAGACCTTGCGGTAGGAGAGGGTGTACAGTCCGGCGGCGCGGGCGGCGCCCACCACCGCGCGGAGCGGCGCCGGCGGGCCGAGGTACAAGACGGCGGCCCCGCCGATCCCCGCCAAGACCGCCAGCGTGCTCAGTACCGCGACCAGCGTATGGGCGTCGTGTCCGGCTTCTTGCACCACATGCCCGGCCTGTTCCGCGGTGACGGCCTGCGACGCTTGGTCGGCGATGACGGTGTACGAGGCGTGTTCGGCGATGACGGCGTGCGGGGCGTGTTCGGCGGTCGCGGCCAAGCCCGGCGTCCTGCTCAAAAAGTCCTCGAACCGGCCGGTCGGGCCGAACATCCCGCCCACCGCCAGCGAGGCGATCGCCAGGATCACCAGCGGGACGAGCATGACGGGGGGCGATTCCCGGGCATGGCGGCCGGCCTCGACGGGCACCAGCTCTTCCCCGTGAAATGTGCGGAAGAAGGCGCGGAACGTGTAAAAGGCGGTCAACAGGGCCCCCGCCAAGCCGGCGTAGAACAAAAATCGATACGCGCCGCCGCCCCCGGATTCGTACAGCGCGGCCAAAATCTCGTCCTTGCTGAAGAAGCCCGCCAGGGGAAAGACGCCCGCCAAGGCCAGGCAACCGACCAGGAAGGTGGCGTAGGTCCAGGGGAGGCGGCGGCGGAGGCCGCCGATCCGCTCCAGATCGACCACCCCGCCCATGGCATGCATCACGCTGCCCGCCCCCAGGAACAACAAAGCCTTGAAAAAGGCGTGGGTAAAGAGGTGGAACATGCCGGCCGCCGCGCCGGCCGGGCCGCCGACCGACAAACCCATGAACATATAGCCCAACTGGCTGATCGTGGAATAGGCCAGGATGCGTTTCAGGTCGTTTTGGGTCAGGGCGATGAAGGCGGCCAACAAGGCGGTGAAGCCGGCCGTGCAGCCGACCACGAGCAGGGCGAGGGGCGCCGCCTCGAACAGCGGCATGCACCGCGCCACCAGATAAACCCCCGCCGTGACCATGGTGGCCGCGTGAATCAGGGCGCTGACCGGCGTGGGGCCTTCCATGGCGTCCGGCAACCAGACGTGCAGGGGGAACTGGGCGCTCTTGCCGCACGCCCCCGCGAACAAGAGCAAGGCAATGGCCGCGGCCAGGCCGCCGTGCAGGTACCCCTCGCCGCCGGCCGCGGTCCGCACGCCGCCCAGAATGCCCGACGAAATCAGCTCCCCCGTCTGGGCGTTCCAGGTGTCGTGAAAGTCGAGCGTCCCGTAGAGCGACCAAATGAGGAAGATGCCCAGGGCGAAGCCGAAGTCGCCCACGCGATTGACCAGGAAGGCCTTTTTCCCGGCCGCGGCGGCCTCCGGCTTTTGATACCAGAATCCGATCAGCAAATAGCTGCACAGGCCGACCGCCTCCCAAAAAACGTACAACA
>JAAZNR010000010.1 GCA_012798155.1 Thermogutta sp.
ACCTGCAACACCCGGCGGCGATTCTCCGGCTTGAACCAGGGAATCATGTTGCGGTATTCCTCGGGCGAGAATGTTCGGTCCATGCCGATGCGGCCGGTGAGCAGGCCTTGCTCCAAGGGCGAATAGACCAAGGTCGCGATCCCATGGCGGAGGCAATAAGGCAGAATGTCGCGCTCGATCCCCCGATCCAACATGCTATACCGCGGCTGGCAAACGTCCAATCGCCCGACCGCCCGGTATTCGTCCATCTGCTCGCACGTCACGTTGGAGGCCCCGATGGCGCGAATCTTTCCTTGCCGTTGCAATTCCAACAGGCAGGCCATCGTGTCGGCGATGGGCGTCGCCTCGGGCGGAATCGCGGGCCAATGCGTTTGGTACACGTCGATGCAATCCACGCCCAGCCGGCGGAGGCTCCCCTCGATTTCCTCGCGGATGGTGTCGGGCCGGAGCGAGCGATGGATACTGCGGCCTTCCAGGGTGAAGAACGGCGTACCCCGCGGGTCGTCCCAAATCAGCCCGCACTTCGTGGCCAGGATGACCCGCTCCCGGCGGCCGCGAATCGCCTTGCCGATCAGTTCTTCCGCCTTGCCGAAACCGTAGCCGGGGGCCGTATCGATCAAATTGATGCCCGCGTCCACGGCGGCCTGGATGGCGCGGACCGCTTCTCCTTCGTCCGTCGGTCCCCACCAGGGTCCTCCTCCCACGGCCCAGGTACCCAAACCGATGGCGGAGGCTTTCAGTCCCGATCCACCCAACGTGCGGTATTCCATGACACCCTCCGAAGACCCAGGAAACGTCGAAATCTCACCGCGCGGCATCACCATTGCATGCGCGGCATCACCATTGCATGAGCCGGATCATCATTTCGTGCGCCGGATCATCACTCCATGCGCCGGATCATCACTCCATTCGCCGGATCATCACTCCATGCGCCGGATCATCATTTCATGCGCCGCATCATCATTCTAAGCGACGCGGCCGGTCTAAGCGAGCCGGCCGGGCCGGGACGACCGAGACCGCGGGATTGCGGTCCGGCACGCGAATAACGCCGCCGCTCGCCTCTCGCGGCGCTCGGCGGGAGGTCTCACGGTCGGTCAATCGGGCTACGAAAAGTGGTCAACGTTCGCCGGGAGCGGCAGTCGATCTAGAATAAATCGCCCCGGCTCGTTAAACTTGCAAGCACCTATTCGGATATCGATCGAGGTTTTGCGAAACGGCGTGCTGACTGTTCGGCTCGACCGACGGACCGACGACAAGGAGATTCACCGGTGTTCATTCTCGAACGGATTCGCGGAGCGTCCCTCGCGGGAACCGTCTTGCTGCTTGTTTTCGCCGGCTCGATGCCGCGAGATTCCAGGGGCGAGGAGTTTCGCCCCGAAACGCTGTTCCCGGATCACACGCGGGGGTTCTTCGCGATCAGCAACCTGCCGGAGTTTCGGGAACATGTGAAAAAGACGCAGTTGGGGCAACTGCTGCAAGACCCTGCGCTGGAACCGTTCGTCCAGGACCTGCGGGCACAGGTGGAGTCGCGGTTCGACGGCGTTCGCGGCCGTTTGGGCATCCCGCTCGATGAATTGGGGTCGATCGTGACGGGCGGGCTGGGGATTGCGGTGCTATATTCCGACAGCGACGCCCAGGCCGGTCTGGCCGCCGTTCTGGAGATCGAAGGAAAGAGGCCGGAGGCGCAACAGGCCCTGGACCGGGTGGCCGAGAACGCGCGGCAGGGGGGCGGTTCCGTGACCACGGAGCCGATCGGCGGCAAGGAGGTCACGATCATCACGCTGCCGGAAGATGAACGCCGCGGTTTGCGGCGCATGGTTTACTACCTCGACGACCAACGCTTGGTGGCGGCGGACAGCACCGCGACGATCGAGGGCGTGCTGACGCGAATGGGCGGCGATTCGGCGGCCACCCTGGCCGAGCAAAAGGCCTTCGCGCGGATCATGGAGCGCTGCGGAGAGGATGCCCAAGGCGCCGCGCCGCAGATTCGCTGGTTCATCGAACCGTTCGGTTACACGGCCGCCGTGCGATCGGCCATCCCGCCCGAGCGACGCAGGCGAGAACGCCGCTTGGCGGAGGCCCTGAAGGCGGCGGGATTCTCCGCCCTGCAAGGCATCGGCGGCTTCGTGGACGCGGCCGTGGAACCCTACGAAGTGATCCACCGCACGTTCGTCTATGCCCCCGGACCGCTGGAGAAATCGGCCAAGATCTTCAGTTTTCCCAATTCCAAGGAATTCGCGCCGCCCGCGTTCGTGCCGCGCGATTTGGCCACCTACGCCGCCGGCTATTGCGATATTCTCAACGCCTTCGACAACGTCGGTCCGGTCTTCGACCAGACCATCGGCGAGGGCGAGGAGGGCGTGTGGCAGGACGTGCTGGACAGCCTGAAGAACGATCCGGCGGGGCCGCAGTTCGATTTGAGGAACGAGTTCTTCGTGCATTTCGGCCGGCGGATCGTGGTCTTCACGCAATACGAGCTGCCCATCACGCCGAACAGCGAGCGGATGCTGGTGGCGTTGGAAGTGAAGGATCAGGACGCCGCCGCCCAGGCCCTGGACAAAATGTTCCAGCACGAGGCCCGCTTTGAACGCCGGGAACACAACGGCCGGGTCATCTGGGAGGGACTGCCCGAGGAGAAAAAGGAATTGCCCGACCTCAACTTGGAAGGCATCCCCGGGGTGGGAGAAATCGACGGGCCGGCCGAGGAGGAATCAGCGCCGATCTTCCCCAACGCCTCGCTCACGGTCTATGACGGCTATCTCTTGATCGCCTCGCACTACGACTATCTGCTCGCCATTTTGGACGGCGACCAGGCCCGGCAATCGCTGGAACGCAATCCCGACTATTTGATCGTCATGGAGCAGATCGACAAGTTGGGCGGCGAGGAGGCCTGCCTCAAGTCGTTCTCTCTGACGGAAGAGCAGTATCGGCCCACCTACGAGCTGATTCGCCAGGGCAAAATGCCGGAGAGCCAAACCCTGATGGGACGGGTCCTCAATTCGTTCCTGGCCCCGGAACCGGGCAAGCCGCGGGAGCAGCGGATCGACGGCGGCAAGTTGCCGGATTACGAGGTGGTCAGGCGGCACTTGGGGCCGGCCGGGCTGTTCGGCAAGGCCGAAAAAGACGGCTGGTTCCTCAAGGGGTTCACGCTCCCTAAGGAGTAGCCTTGGGGGGACCGGCGGGCCGCTGAACGGGAGGCCCCTCCCGCGAGCGGCGGATCCGCGCGACGATCGCAACGGTGATTCCGCGCGACGATCGCGGCAGCGGCGCGGCGTCGGCCGGCCGGCGGTCGATCATTTCCCCCCCTCGGCGCGCTCGTCGGACGCCAATCCCAATCGGCTCAGCCATCGTCCCCGCTGCGATTTGCCCTTGGCCTCGCCGCCCGATTGGGCTTCGTCGCGTTCGTGGAGCAGTTCATTCAACTGGCGCTGCCGCTCTTCGAGTGCGGCGCGTTCTCGGGCGATCTTGGCCCGCTCGCGCGAGATTTCCAATTCCGCCTGGCGGAGTTTTTCCTTCCATTCCTCTTCCAGTTCGCGCAGGTGCTCGCGCTGCTGGCGGATGATCTCGTCCTGCTCGAGGAATTGGCCGATCGCCGCGGCGCCCACCGCCATGGAACCGATATTGGCCGCCTGGTTCTCCAAGAGGCTTCGCAGTTCCGCGATTTCTCGCTCTTTGTCGGCCAGCGCGGCCTCGGTCTTCTTGACCACGTCTTGAATCCTGAGGTGCACGGCCCGACGCTCCTCGTCGTCCTCGTCGCCTTCCGCTTCCAGGGCCGCCAGGATTCGCTGCTTTTCGATCTCCCAGTTCAGGACGCCGGCGGAAGAGGCGGGGGATGCGGAGGCCAGGGCCTGGGCTTGACGACTCTCCGCCTCGGCCAGCTTCTTCTCCAATTCCGCGCAGCGCAGCCGCCATTCCCGCAGGTCCTGCATGGCCAGCTCGTATCGCCGCGCCGGCTCTTCGTCCGGCGGAGCGGCCGGCGTGCCCGTCCCCGAGCGTTCTAATTGGCCTTCCAACTCCTCGCAGCGGGCTATCAGGGCGGCGAATTGCGACTCGCGATCATTCCATTGCGAAGTCCATCGTTGCCGCTCGGTCTCGTAATCCGCGGTGAGAACCGCGTGCCGCTCGGCCAGATCGCGGACCTCTTCCTCTCGTTGCCGCAATTCCCGGCGGAGCGATTCTTCTGCCTGGCGGAGCTCATCCTTTTCGCTTTCCAAGCCGCGGAGGGTTTGCCGCAAGGCATCGGCCTCCGCTCGCATCCTCTCCGCCGCGGCCTCTTTTTCCGCCCACATCCCTTCACGTTGCCGCAGGGTTTGCACCTCGGCGCGGAGCGTTTCCAGCTCGCCGCGGGCGGACAGGACTTGATCGCGCAGCTCTTCCAGCCGCGTCTCCGCTGCGGCCAGGGCGGCAAGGGCCTCGTCCCGCGCCGTCGCGGTTTGCTGGTGCTGCGACGCCAATTCGTGGTGTCTTTGTTGGAGGCTGGTCAAGCGGCTCCGCAGCTCATCGCACTCTCCGCGCAGGGCGTCGCGGGCGGTGCGTTCCGCCGACAGCTCGGCCTGTGCTCGCTCGGCATTCTCCGTCGCTCGCCGGACCTCCTGAGCGAGGCGATCGCGTTCCCCGCGAAGCCCGGCGATCTCGCCGTCCTTCTCGAGCTGCGCCGCTTGCAGGGCCTGCTCCCGTTGCCGCAGTTTGTCGAGTTGTTCGCGGATCGCGGCCTGTTCGGCCAGTTGCGCCGACGCCTCGGCATAGGCGGCCGTCAACTCGTGGTGCCGCTGCTGCAAGCCGGCTAAGCGGGCTTCCAGATCGGCGTACGTCCCGCGAAGCGATTCCAACTCCGCGGAAAGTCCTCGCGCGGCGGCCTCGCGCTCCTGCACCGCGTCGCGGAGGCGTTGCGATTCTTCCTCCCAAGATTGCTGCCGGGCGCGGAGGGCGGCAAGCTCTTCCTCCTTTTGCCGCAGCAGCGATTCCAATTCCAGTTCGCGTTGCCGTTGCCCCTCCCCATCGCCGGATTGCCCGGTTTTCGGGTCTTCGCCCGGGGCGACGGCCGCCAAGGCGTCGATGCGGCGGATGAGGGTCTCCAGGCGGCCCGTTATTTCTCGCTCGGCGATTCCGAGACGCTCGCGGCGGCGGGCGAGAATCTCCGCCACGCGGAGTCGTTGACCGCGCAGCGCGTCGAGGATTTGCGAGGGAGACTCGTCGTGAACGGCGAGATTGGCCTGCGAATCATCCATGCCGGAAATCCT
>JAAZNR010000855.1 GCA_012798155.1 Thermogutta sp.
AGCAGGGACCCAGTACCAGGGCCGCACGACGAAGTTCGGGTCCGCGTATTGGTCCGGCGTCGGCGTCGGTAGATGAGTGCTGTTTCGGTCATGTACGCCCTCGTACGACCCAAAACGGTGGTCGAACTGCCACAGCATCTTTGCCTCATACAGCGGCACCAGGCCCGCAGCGGGGGCCGTCTGGAACAGCCCGCTGTCGCTCGACATGTTAAAGAGACCTTGCCGAAAGTTTACGCCCCACGGGTTTTGGCCTGTTCGCTCGTTCACCAGCACCGGCACGCGACGATAGATCGCCTTGGTCAACTCGGCGTCGGCGCGGGTCCGGAAGACCGGGCAGGTGCGGGTGTTGGGGTTGAGCAGGGCGAGGTCTTCGGCCGTGAGCGCGAACCGCCGCTCGGCATCCTTGAGCTGTTCCGCGCGGGTGCAGAAGAAGGCGAACTCGCTCCGCGGGACCGGAGTTTCGCTCATGGTCAATAGCGAGAACTTGTAGCTGCGATGAACGGCGGGGAATATGGCTTCTCTGTTCTCGAAGTCGAAGAGACTCGCCAGGCCGCCCGCTTCCACCAGATCTGTGAAGAACTGCTTGTTGCTGTCGTCCGTGGCGATGCCGGTAGGCACAAGGACGCCGGCCCGCCCGCGAGCATTCAGTAGTTCGCGGGCTAGCTCCGCAAAAAGGGCATAGGTGTTCAATTTGCCAACGGCCGTGAGGGGGAACCGATGGCTTTCCCTAAGGAACTTACAAGTGCACTCAATCTCGCGCTTGTAAGCGTTCCAGCGTTGGGCTAGGGGCGGATTGGTTTGCGTCAGACGCTCAATGGCTGCCTTGCGGCGGGCCCCCGGTAAAGCTCCTATCTCCGGGTCTGCGGTCGCAAAGAACTCTGTTTCTTCTGGCTGCAGTAATTCCCACGGTGGATTCGCAAGCACCACGTCGAAGCCGCCGGACGCGAAGACGTCCGGGAACTCCAGCGGCCAGTGGAAGAACCTCAGGCGGGAGGCCAGGTCCCACGCCTGGCCGACCAATCGGCCGTCCGGCGCCTGCGTTTGCAGGTAGCGCCGCAGGGATTCCGTCGTGATCGGCGGCGAATAGCGAATAGCGAATGGCGAATGGCCGGACGTAGCAGCTTCAGTTTCCATTCGCGATTCGCGACTCGCCATTGTCTGGAAGAAGGCGGCCGTCCAGAGGTGGCACGCGGTGTTATCCTGCCAGTACTTGGACCCCTCGGCCCGAATACGCTTGTAGGCGGCGGCCTTTTCCCGGACTTGCCCGGGCGTGTCGTCGCGGAGGGAGGCGAATTGCGAATAGCGACCGGCGAACAGGTCGATTTCCTCATGCGAGTCGAAGGGTAGAAAGGCCTGCCCGCGACGCTGATCCCGGTTCTCCCGCTTGAGGCGGCGGGCAAGCGATTTGTCGTCGCCGGTGACCGGCTGGAAGGCCTCGTCGGGAATGCCCTTTTCGAGCACTTCCAGGTCGAACACGCCGACCAGCGAATCGCCGCAGCGGATGCGGTGGTCCAGAAAGGTCAGGGGCTTGCCGCGGGTATGGCCTTCGATCCAGAGGGCGACCTTGCAGAGGTCCACGGCCAGCGGATTCTTGTCCACGCCGTAGATGCAATGCGAGATGACATCACGGACGGCTTCCCGCACCCGCTCGGGAGCCGGTTCATCTTCGCCCGTTCGCACTCGGGCGAGTTCCTTTCCCAGCCGCCGTGCCGCCGCCAGCAGGAAGTGTCCGGAACCGCAGGCGGGATCGCAGACGCGGAGGCCCAGGAGGGCCTGCTCGGCGAATAGCGAATGGCGAACGGCGAATGGGGTTTCCCGCCAGAGCCGCTCCAGCTCTTTTTGCGGGGGCTGCTTGGCGTCAGCCGCTCGCCCTTCGCCGCTCACTAGGGGCCTCGACTCTCCTTGCGTTGGAGGCTCCGTTCCAGATTGAGGAGCTGCTTGCCGAGAATCGCTAGTTCCGTAAGGAGGGGCTGAATGCGTTCCTGGGTGCACAGGTTCACCTGAGCGCTGAGCATCAGGTGGGTCTCCACTTCCGTTCGGCTGCCGTTCGCCTGCCGGAGGAACTGAATGAATTCCGCTCTGTAGCGGCGCCCCCAGCCCTCCGCGATGTTCGCCGGAATCGAGGCTGCCGCCCGGCGAAGTTGACTCGTCATGCCGTACAACTCGTTCCGGGGAAACCCCTTGGTCAACCGGTAAATCTCCCCGGCGATGCGCATCGCCCGCTGCCACACTTCCAGATCGCGATAGTCTTGGAAGGACCTCATCGATGAATCCCTGCTTGAGGGTTTCCGGCAGGCTTCGCCATTCGCCGTTCGCCATCTGCTTGGCTTCCGCCAGCCGCTCTTGCATGACCGGCTCCAGGGCCGACTTAATCAGTTCGCCGACCAGTTCCGGCGGCGTGTAGTAGGATCCGGTGGTCTTACGTTCGGAGCCGGTAATGAGGCGGAATGCAGGGCGGCCCGCTTGAACCCAAGCGATGGTAGGATGGAACTCCAGGAGGCTTTCGTAAACCGAGCCGAGTTCCTCGACATCGAGTGCCGCATAATTGATCCTCCGCGGCGGGCTGTCGGCGTTTTCCCGATACCAGGCCAGCCACCAAAAGGCTTCGAGCAGGTCGCGGTTGCTGATCGTGAATTCGTCGAGGTCCTGGGGGGCAAATAAGTCGCCGTTGAGGACCGGCAGACCGAGCACGGAGGCCATCGGCTGGTTGTTCAGAGCGGGCTGCGGCTGATCGTTGGTAAGCACCAGCCGCAAGACGCGCAACGACTGCCAGAGGTCGTCGTGG
>JAAZNR010000856.1 GCA_012798155.1 Thermogutta sp.
CTGTGCTGAGCACTCGCATTTTTGTTGACCCCGATTTCCGCTTCGGTTATATTTGCAGTCGAAAGGGCAGTGCGGCCGTTTCTGAGAAGGACGTTGCGGTCTTTTGGGACGTTGCCGCCGTTGCTCAAGAGGAGTTCGCGGCCCCTATTCAGCGTCTGGTGGGGTGCCTTATGCCGGCCGTCGGCAGGCGTCTTCTCGAAGCGTGAAAAAGTGGTAGGGGGGAGCGGCGCTGCGACCCTACGGTGTCAAGTGGTTTCTCGGTCGATACGAACGTTCGGTTGGTGGGAGTTCACGTCCCTTTTCTCCTTCTGGAATCGGAGGTGCGAAATGAAGCGACAATTGGGTCCCATTCAACGGCGGGGGTTCACCCTCGTGGAGCTGCTGGTGGTGATCGCGATTATCGGCATCTTGATCGCCCTGCTGTTGCCGGCGGTGCAGGCCGCGCGGGAGGCCGCCCGGCGATCCCAGTGCACCAACAGCCTCAAGCAATTGGGCCTGGCCCTGCAGAACTACCACGATGTCAACAAGGTCTTCCCGTATCGCAAAGGCGGGACCTCGTATGCTTCCAAATGGGACGGCTGGGAGTCGAATTACGAAAGGAAGAGCGGTTTCATCCCGCTGCTACCCTTTATGGAGCAAACCCCGATGTACGAGCGCATCCGCGCGGGGGGCGGCAATCCTGTCGCGCCGCCGGAAGGTCCCGCCGGTTGGAACGCCTGGTGGGATGTATGGCGGAACTCTCCCGATATCCTCCAATGCCCTTCCGACAACGGCGTAACCAACAAAAACGATCCTTATAGCAGCTATTCCTTCTGCATGGGGGACCAAATCGAGGGAACCCAATGGGACGAACAGGTCCGGGGGATGTTCGGCGCCCGCCGCACGTACTCGATGGCGGATGTCATCGACGGGACGAGCAATACCGTGGCCATGAGCGAGCGTGTCGCCCATGGACGAGGCGTCGGCCACTCGTCCGGCGGCGTCTCCAGCGTCGCGAGGCAGACCGAACACATCATGGCGTACGCCAAGGGGATCGGGGGTTTGCGAACCAGCCCCATCGTATGCCGCAACCAGACGGACGGAAAATACTACATTGCGGGAGTGACGCTGAATAGCTGCACGGGGATTGCGTGGACCGACGGCAACCCGGCATACACGGGCTTCAATACGGTCTTGCCGCCCAATAGCCCCTCTTGCACGGAGGATAGCAATGGCTGGGGCGACGCGGACCATGTGGTCCTGCCGCCCACCAGCCGGCACGCCGGCGGTGTGAACGTGTTGTTTGTGGACGGGTCGGTCCGCTTCATCAGCGATACGATCGACACCGGCAATCTCTCGCCGGGTGTAAAACAGCCCGAGAACGGCCCGACCCTCTACGGTGTCTGGGGCGCGCTGGGATCCAAGGCCGGCAGCGAGACCGTCTCCGCGCCGTGAACGTGGATGGGGCAACGGGCGCCTGGGGGCTGCGCTACGCTGCGTCCCCAGCCACCCCGATATTTCCCCAGCCGCCCGGCGTCTGCGCAACCCGGCGGGTGGAAAACGCACTATCAACGTGAGCCACCAGCGTAAGCTGGTGGTGTTATAGCGCAATCCAACCCGAGCCGCGGGCTCACGCCGGCGGTGGAAGCGGCGCGAAGACATTTGACGGGGGGCGGCACACTGTTTGTCTCTTAACCGGCGGCGGGATTTTTGCTAGGAGGGGTCCGTTATGAAGAAGGAGTCCGTCATGAAAAAGCATTGGCGCGAGCCGGCGGCATGGTTGGCCGGGATCGCTCTGGTCGGCATCGTCCTGGGCGGGGCGTGCAATCGCGGGGCGAGTAAGCCCAAGACCTATCCGGTCACCGGGACCGTTACCATGAACGGTCAGCCGGTGGTCGGTGCCACCGTCACGTTCACCCCGAAAGAGCCGCCCGCCCCGGGCCAGGCGGGGCCTCAAGCGGCCGGCGGGGTCACCGATGAACAGGGCCGCTATCAGATCGGCACCTTCGCCAAGGGCGACGGGGCCTTGCCGGGTGAATATCTGGTCAGCGTCACGAAGTACGAAGGCGTCGCTCCGACCGGCGGGGGCGGGTCGGAAGAGGAGTACAGGCCGCCCCTCCCGGGCGAGGAAACGCCTGTGCCCAAGAACGTCCTGCCTCCGCAGTACGCCAACCCAAGTACCTCCGGGCTGAGCTTCAAGGTCGAGGCCAAGGACAATACCTTCGACATTACGCTGTAACACCGCACGGGTGCCAGTGTCGGCTTGTCCGGCAGCGGCACCCATGCGTCTGGGGGCTTCGCTTCGCTCCGACCCCAGCCACCCGGAGGACCCCAGCCACCCGGCGATATTTCCCCAGGCACCCGGCCGGCAGTGGCACCCCCGCGGCCGCACGATGAACGCGAGCCGCCGGCGTAAGCTGGTGGTGTTATAGCGCAATCCAACGCGAGCCGCCGGCGTAAGCCGGCGGTGGGTACGCCGGGGAGATGGCCGTCTGGGGGCTTCGCTA
>JAAZNR010000857.1 GCA_012798155.1 Thermogutta sp.
AAGCCATCGAACATACCCCGCTATTTCGAAGCCATAGGCAAAGCATAGCTCGGGAAGAAAAGCCCCGCGTTTGCGAATACCGCTCGCGTCGTCCGGTGACTTCATTATGAAACATTGCCGGGGCCGAACCAACCGGCGAGAGCGCAGTGCAGCGGCTGAGGATTCGGGGCGGGTTTAGGCGGCCGGGCGAAGACGGGCATCCCACAGGGGCCGATAATCTTCGTCGAACTGGGCGGCGCGAGTTCCTCGGCCGCGCTCACGCCCCTGCCCGGTCTGCCTTGGAAACGCGGAGGGCGCAGAGGCTGTCTTCGAAACCCAGAGGGCGCAGAGGCTGTCTTCGAAGCCGCAGAGGCTATCTTACCGCAGAGGCTATCTTTGAATCGCAGAGAACACGGAGGCTTTCTTTGAAACGCGGAGGGCGCAGAGGCCGCGGAGGAGGAAGAATGAACACGACAGCGCTAAGTCGGGAGAAAACCGCGATAAGTTGGGGTGGTATCAGCGATAGCAGCCGAACTGGTCGCAGCAAGTAGACAGTAGACAACCTGGCACTGTCGGATTGATAGGCCGCAACTCTGCGTTCTCTGGGTCTCTGCGTTTCCATCCCTTCATTCCCCGAACCCCAATGTGTCTTATTCCCCGAAGCCCAATACGTTTCATTCCCCGAAGCCCGGTACGTTCCCGTTTCGGCTGGGTGCCCGGCGTCGGACTGGAGCGCAGCCCGCAGGCGCGCCTCTTCGCGGGGCATTTACCCGCCGGTTTGCACCGGCGGATCACGTTGTGTCGTGCGATTCCACCCGGCGGCTCGGGTATTGGCTTCTATTGGGCGGCATGCTGCCGGGTCGAGCAAACGGCTGGGATTCTCGCCGGTTGGGTGCCCGGCGTCGGACTGGAGCGCAGCCCGCAGGCGCGCCTCTTCGCGGGGCATCCACCCGCCGGCTTGCGGCGGCTCGGATTCTCGGCCGGACGCTTGCCGGAAGCAATCCCGCGCGGTAGAACATCGGCACATCCGAGGCGCCGCCGGCTTCGGTGGCGAGGTTGCCGTGCTCGCCCGGCTGTGGGCGGGGATTGCCGGCGTGGGTTCGTGTTATGGGAGAATCGGGCATGAAGTACGCATCCGCCGTGCATCAAAAACTGGCCGTCGCCGGCGGCCCCAAGGCCGTCACCAATCGACTTCCGCATTGGCCGCAATTCTCGGAAGAGGCCGTCCGATCGGTCGAGGAGGTCCTGCGTTCCGGCAGGGTCAATTACTGGACCGGCCCTCGCGGCATGGAGTTTGAACGCCGGTTCGCGGAGTGGCAGGGGAGCCGCTACGCCGTGGCCGTTTCCTCGGGGACGGCCGCCTTGCACGTGGCCTTGGCGGTCCTGGGCATCGGCCCGGGCGACGAAGTCATCGTCCCCAGTTATACGTTCATCGCCACCAGCTTCGCGGTCTTGCAAGCCGGGGCCGTCCCCCGCTTCGCCGACGTCAACCTCGACGATCATTGCCTGAGCGTGGAGTCGGCCGAGAAGCTCGTCTCGCCCCGCACCAAGGCCGTGATCGTGGTCCATCTCTACGGCAACGTCTGCGACATGGACGCCGTGCAAGCGTTCGCCAAGCGGCACAATCTGTTCGTCATCGAAGACAACGCCGAAGCCTACGGCGGGGAATACAAAGGCAAAAAGACCGGCACCTTGGGCGACATCGCGGCGTGCAGCTTTTGCCAGAACAAGACCTTCACCACCGGCGGCGAAGGCGGCATGGTCACCACCGACAACGAGGAATGGGCATGGCAGGCCCGCAGCTTCCGCGACCACGGATACGACGTCAAGGAGCGGCTCAATCTGCTGGAATTGGAGCAACGCCTGCCGTACATCCACAATCGCCTGGGTTGGAACTACCGCATGACGGAGATGCAGTCCGCGATCGGCTTGGCGGAACTGAACCGCATCGACGACTGGAACCTTCCCCGGCGGCGCCGCAACGCCCACATCTTGATGGACGCCCTGGCCGGGCTGCCGCAGGTCAAATACTTGCCGATCGATACCGAAGAAAGGCGGAACGGCTGGTACGTGTGCGCCTTTTCCTTGGACATCGAGAACATGAACTGCGACATCGCGAAGTTCGTCGCCGCCGCCGGCGCGGAAGGCGCCCCCTGCTGGAAGGTCTTTTGGCCGCAATGCCACACGGAGCGCGCCTATCAAGAGCATCGCGGGTTCGGCAACAGCGGCTTTCCTTTCAAGTCCAAGGAGTACACCGATCCCGCCGCGACGGACTACTCCAAGGTGGAGGTGCCCAACGCCTTGTGGCACGAATCGCACACGTTCACCTGCTTCGCCTTTCCCACCTACTCGGAGGACGACATGGAACAGATCGCCGCCGCGCTGGTCAAGGTGATCCAGGCCTATGGCTGAACCGGCGGATCGCACGCGAATCGCACGATGCGCGAGTCGCAATCCCGGCGTCTCCATCCAAACGGAGGTTGGAACATGGCCCGAAAAATCTCCATCGGCGTGTTGGGGGCCGGCGGCATCGCCCTCCGCAAGACCATCCCCGCCCTGGCCGGGGCTAAGAACTGCCGCGTCGCCGCGGTCATGGATCCCGTGGACGCAGGCCGGATCGCGGAGACCCTCGGCGTCGCCAAGGCCTACGAGAAAGAAACCGACTTGCTGGCCGATCCGGAGGTCGAGGCGGTGTACATCGCCTCGCCCGTGTCCTGCCACCTGCGACAAATCGAGGCCGCGGCCGAGGCCGGAAAGCATATCCTTTGCGAGAAACCCCTCACGCTCAGCCTGGAGCAAGCGCGACGCGCGGTGACCGCCTGCCGCAAAAAGAAGGTCTTCCTCCAGGAAGGCTACATGATGAAGTTCCACGGCGCGCACCGCCTGCTCAAGCAGCTCTTGGATGAGGGGAGGTTGGGCAAGCCGACGTACCTTCGGGCACAACTTTCCTGCTGGTATCCGCCCATTCCCGGCGCGTGGCGGCAGGACCCTCGCAGCGGGGGCGGGGGCGCCCTCATCGACATGGCCTCGCACCTCTTGGATCTCTTGGAGTACTTCATCGGACCGGCCAAGCGGATGGCGGTTTTGACGGGCCGTCTCGTCCACGGCTACCGCTCGGAAGACGCCTCCACCCTCCTGTTGGAGTTCCGCTGCGGGGCGCACGCCACCATCGATTGCTTCTGGTGCATTCCCGACGAGGCGAGCCGCACCCGGCTGGAAGTCTACGGATCGCAGGGGGCCGTCTTCACGGAAGGGACGATCGGCCAGAGCACCGGCGGCAAGATGGAGGGCATCTTCGGCCTGGGAGACGCCGGGTACGACGCCGCGCAAGACAAAGACGTCACGCGTCGGTTCCAGCCCATCCGCTTTCCCAAGATCAACCCTTACCGTGCCGAGTTCGAGACCTTCGCGGAGTGCATCTTGACGGGCCGGCCGCCCGAGATCAACGGGCCGGCCAACGCCTTGCGGATGATGAAGCTCATCGAAGCCGCCTATGTCGCCGCCAAGAAAAAGGAGTTCGTCAACGTCTAGGCTGGGGAAAGCCTCCGGCGCAAGCCCGCCGTGAAGCCTCTTTATTGCGGCGCCTGCCTTCGGC
>JAAZNR010000858.1 GCA_012798155.1 Thermogutta sp.
ACGGCCACAGGCTCTCGAAGACCTCCGTCACCGCCTGATGGAACTCGGGCTGGCCGGGGTCCCGCGCCAACACCTTTTCGAGGAATTGCTGGAGCGACGTGTACGTGGCTGGATCGGTCATGGGTCTCTCTCCGAAAGTAAAAAGTAAGAAGCAAAGTCTGGTACGACCTCAACAACGCGCCCGAACGCACCTTCACCCCGTGGCGCTGGCACGACGTCAAGAGCCCGGCGGGAAAGAAATCCGGCCCGCGGCCGAGAAATCTGCGCGAATAAGACGAAAGCGAAGGCGACTGGACGGCACGCAACGCAAAAACCTCGCAATTTTTGAGCGCCGCGGAAGAACTGTCAACGGGGGGGCGCCGTCAAATGGCCGGCTCCGCGCGGCTCGACTTGAGCCGCCCTACGGATGGCACGAGACCCGCGGGAAACCGCCCGCTTCTGGTCTCCTCGGCAACCGCGGCTCGCCGGAACGCCCACGGGCAACCTCAGCTCGCCGGAATGCGCGTCCCAACGACTCCAACCGCGACGGCTCCTCGCGACTCATCAAAGCAGAAGGCAAAAGGCAAAAGTCAGAAGGCAGAAGGCAAAAGGGAGAAGGCAGACGTCAGAAGGCAAAAGGCAGAAGGAGCAGTTTTAATCCCGGCTTTCGTGTAACCATCGCACTTCTGCCTTCTGCATTCCGCGTTCTGCCTCAATCTTTCATCCCCGCCCTCGCGTGGAAGGCGACCGGCTAAGAGCCTCTCTTCACAAGCTTTTGACGGCCGCAAGGCGGCGCGACATGAGGCTGATCATACTGAGTAGATCATGGCTTCATTGGATTGCGGGTTGCGTTCATAAACTTTGTTCTATCTCTATCCCGTTGCTCCCAAGCACGAGGGCGGTATACTGATACGCGCCGTGTTGTGCAGGCGTTCCTCGATTTCCGCATGTAGGATGACGTCGATGAGACGAGCCGCGTGGCGTGTCGGTTTAGGTCTGATCCTTTTGCTGTTGCCGGAAAGTTTCGCCGCGGCGCAGTCCCTGGATGCCGGCTGGGAGTCGCCGCCGCGCGAGGCCCGACTGCGGGCTTATTGGTGGTGGCTGAACGGCTGCGTCACGCCGGAGGCCGTCACGCGGGATCTGGAAGAAATGAAGTCGCAGGGTTTCGGCGGGGCATTGATCTGCGACGCCGACGGCTCCAGCCAGGACGGAAACGAGCGAGCACCGCACGGCCCCGACTTTTTCTCGCCGGAATGGAGGGAACTCTTCAAGCACGCCTTGCGGGAGGCCGACCGGCTGGGGCTGGAGCTGAGCCTCAATATCCAGAGCGGCTGGAATCTCGGCGGGCCCGTCGTTTCCGCCGATGACGCCGCGAAAAAGCTGGTCTGGTCCGAGGTCCGCGTCACGGGACCGGCCGCCTTCCAGGGGCCGCTTCCGCAACCGGCTCAACGCGACGGCTACTACCGCGACGCCCTCCTCGTCGCGTACCCCGTCCGAGAGACCCCCAAGGCGACGCCGGAGGTTCGGGTCACCGCCTCGTCGGCCCAGCCCTCGCATCCCGTCGACTTTCTCGTGGACGGAAACCCGGAAAGCTTTTGGGTCTCCGAGGGCGGCGAGCCGGGAAAAGGTCCGACCCCCCAGCGGCCGGAATGGGTCGAGTTCGCCTTCACCTCGCCGGTCACGATCGACCGGTTGGAGCTTCTCCCTCGTCCCACGTACGGCCCGTACGCTTGCCGCGTGCTGGTCTCGGACGACGGACGCGCGTTTCGCACGGCGGCCGACTTCACGATCACGAACCAGCGGGACGAAGCGACAATCTCGATGGCGCCCGTTCAAGGCCGGGTCTTTCGCCTTCTGATTCTCGGGGCCTATGACCGGGGCGAGCTGGAAAACCCCAGGAATGTGCAGGTTCGCGAGCTGCGGCTGGCGGGTCCGGAGGGTGCATGGCCTCGTACGCCGGCCCGGCGCCCGATCCGCAATTGGGCGGAGAAGGCCGGCTACCGGCCCCTGCACTTTTCGGCGCCCGATACCACGCCGTTGCTGGAAGAAGATCCGCCGCTCGCGGGAGAGGAAGACGTCGCACCGGACCGGGTGATCGATTTGACGGCCCGGCTCGCGAAAGACGGGACGCTGTCTTGGGAGGTTCCGCAAGGGACATGGGAGATTCTGCGGTTCGGCTATACCATCAGCGATCGAGCCT